>DASWMR010000217.1:0-3919 GCA_036399635.1 Actinoplanes sp.
CGCCCGCCGCGTCCAGCGGCGGGCGGGACCAATCGCTAGTCGGGGGTGGTGCCAGTGAGCTCGAAGGACTGGCTCGAAAAGGACTTCTACGCCGTCCTCGGCGTGCCCAAGTCCGCTCCAGCCGACGAGATCAAGAAGGCGTACCGGAAGATGGCCCGGGACCTGCACCCGGACCGGAACCCCGACAACGCACCGGCCGAGGCGCGGTTCAAGGCCGCCTCCGAGGCGTACGACGTGTTGTCGGACGATAAGAAGCGCAAAGAGTACGACGAGATGCGCTCGCTGTTCGGCTCCGGCGCGTTCCGGCGCGGCGCCCGCTCCGGCACCGGCGCGCAGTTCGACCCGTCCGACCTGTTCGGCGGGTTCAGCGGGCCGGCGGCCGGCGGTGGCGGGCCCGGTGATCGGCGGTTCGGCGGTGCGGGCTTCTCCGACATTTTCAGCTCGATCTTCTCCGGCGGCGGCCCGGGCGGCCCTGGTGCCGGTCCGGCCGGTGCCCGTCGTGGCCCGCGCCGCGGCCGGGACGTGGAGACCGAGGTGACGCTCGACTTTCCGCAGGCGGTGCGGGGCACCACCCTGCCGCTGACGCTGCGGTCGGCGGGCGCGTGCGATACCTGTCACGGCAGCGGGGCCAAGCCCGGCACCACACCGCGGACCTGTCCGCAATGCCACGGGTCCGGCCTGATCTCGCGCAACCAGGGGTCGTTCAGCTTCTCCGAGCCCTGTCGCGAGTGCCAGGGTGCGGGGACGATCGTCGACGCGAAGTGCACGGAGTGCCGTGGCACCGGCGGGGTCACCAAGAACCGAACGATCAACGTGCGGTTCCCGGCCGGGGTCGCCGACGGGCAGCGCATCCGGCTCAGCGGCCGGGGTGAGCCGGGTGACCGTGGTGGCCCGGCCGGCGATCTCTACGTGCAGGTCCTGGTGCGGCCGGACGAGTTGTTCGGCCGGGCCGGCGACGACCTGACACTGACCGTGCCGGTCAGCATCGCGGAGGCGGTGCTCGGCGCGGATCTGCGGGTGCCCACTCTGGACGGCCCGGTCACCGTGCGGGTGCCGCCGGGCACGCCGAGCGGCCGCAAGCTACGGGTGCGCGGCAAGGGAGTGGTGCGCAAGACCGGCGTGGCCGGCGACCTCATCGTCACGGTCGAGGTCCAGGTGCCGGACGGCGTCACGGGCGAGGCCCGGGACGCACTCGAGCGTTTCGCGAAGCTCACCCCGCCGCCCGGGCGGGAGCGGCTCGATGCCCGGGTGCGCCGGAGCGGTTAGGGCGACGAGTAGGGGGTGGCACATGTATGAGGAGATCCACATCTCGGTCGAGCAGGCCTCCGACGCGAAGGTCCTGATCATCTCGGTGGCCGCGAGACTGGCGGGGATGCATCCGCAGACCCTGCGACAGTACGACCGGCTCGGGCTGGTGCAGCCCGGCCGGGCGGGCGGCGGCGGGCGGCGGTACAGCGAGCGGGACGTGCAACTGCTGCGCGAGGTGCAGAAGCTCAGCCAGGAGGAGGGCGTCAACCTGGCCGGGATCAAGCGGATCATCGGGCTCGAGCAGCTCGTCGGCGACCTCCAGCAGCGGTTGCAGGAGATGCAACAGCAACTCGACGACGCGTACGCCCGGATTGCTCAGCTGGAAAGCCCGTACGCCGGACGGGATCTGGTGCGTCAGGAGCGGTCGTCCACCGCGCTGGTGGTGTGGCGGCCGCGCCGGTCCCCGGACCGGTAAGCCGATCAGCCGAAGAGACCGATCAGCCGAAGAGACCCGTCAGCCGAAGAGACCGAGGCGTCGGGGGTAGCGGACCAGGCCGCCCTCGATCCACTCGCTGTAGTCGAAGATCTCCGGCCGGCTCATCAGAACCCGGCAGTTGTGCGCCCAGATCGCCATCGGCTCGTCACCGATCTCCTCGGCGCGCTCGACGAACTTTTTCAGGCGGCGCTTCCGCTGACCCGTCGCGTTCTGCCGGACGCCGTCCGCGGCGTAGATGTACATGCAGTGCTGGGCGAACCGGCGGGCCGGGCACTGCCGGTCCATCGCGAGCTCGAAGAGGGTGGGCGCGAGCACGTCCCCCGAGATCAGCAGATCCCAGTCGGCCGGCATGGCGTCGAGCGGCACGGCGCCGGGGTGATAGGCCCACGCCTGCAGCTCATCTGGCCGGGGATCAACCGGATTGGCGAACCCGTAGAAAGTCGACTCACGCACCGTCACGCTGCCGCCCTGCCCAAAAGTCCGATAACACGAGTTGTCGACGCGGAACGTTAGCGCGCCGGCACAGTCGCGCGAAAGTGGTACGAGGTTACATTCCGATACTGGTCAGTAGCTTTGAGCTGTGGTTCCGGACAGTCGCTCAGTCGCCCGCGGGAACCGGACTTACCGGGCCGCGCTGGACCGCCATCCGGCGCCGGATGAAGCTCTTGAACCAGGCGTAATCGGGGAGCCGGGCGAGCAGCGGGCCGGTCACCACGGTGATGAGCACATAGGCCGTGGCGAGCGGCGCCAGCCGCGGCTCCACCCCGGAGGCGACCGCGAGGCCGGCGATGACCACCGAGAACTCACCGCGCGGCATGAGGGCGAGGCCGGTACGCACCTGGCCGGGCAGCGCGATCCCGGCCCGGCGGGCGGCGAGGAAGCCGGTCAGCACCTTGGCCAGCATGGTCAGCACCGCCAACCCGAAGGCGGGCAGCAGCACCGGCGGCATGTCGGCCGGGTCGGTGGAGAGACCGAAGAAGACGAAGAACACCGCGGCGAAGAGGTCCCGCAGTGGCGACAACATCTGGGTCGCGTGGTGCGCGACCGGCCCGGAGAGGGCGATGCCCACCAGGAAGGCGCCGACCGCGGCGGACACCTTCAACTCGGCGGCCACGCCGGCCACGAACAGGGTCAGGCCGAGCACGCTGAGCAGCAGCGCCTCCGAGTCCTGCACGGACATGAGCTGGCTGATCGGGCGGCCGTAGCGGATCGCGACGACGAGCACCGCGACCACGGTGACCACCGCGACGGCCAGGGTCTTGAGGCCGCCGATCAAGCCGATGCCGGCCAGCACCGCGGTGACCAGCGGCAGGTAGAAGGCCATCGCCAGGTCCTCGATGACCAGCACGGAGAGGATCACCGGGGTTTCCCGGTTACCGAGCCGGCCCAGGTCGCCGAGCACCTTGGCGATCACGCCGGAGGACGAGACCCAGGTGATCCCGGCCAGCACGAGCGCCGCCTCCCAGCTCCAGCCGAGCATGAACGCGAAGAGGGCACCGGGGACCGCGTTGAAGAGCGCATCGATCACGCCGGCCGGTGCGGCGGCGCGCAGGTTGCCGATCAGCTCCGTCGCGGAGTACTCCAACCCGAGCATGACCAGCAGCAGGATCACGCCGATCTCCGCGCCGACCTCAATGAACTCCTGGCTCGCCGAAAGCGGGACCAGACCGCCGTGGCCGAACGCCAACCCGGCGAGCAGGTACAGCGGGATCGGGGAGAGGCCGACCCGACGCCCCAGCCGGCCCAGCATGCCGAGCGCGAAGAGCAGCGCCCCGACCTCGATCAGGAGGACCGTCGTACTGTGCACGGCCGGTCAGTCGCCGGTGTCGCCGGCCAGGATGGCGGTCAAACCGTCCAGCCCGTCGCGGGTGCCGACGGCGACGACTACGTCGTTCGCCTCGAAGACGAACGAGGGGCCGGGCGACGGGATCACCTCCCGATCACGCAGCACCGCGACGATGGACGCGCTGGTGCGGGTGCGCGCCTTGGTGTCGCCGAGCGGTCGGTTGACGAACGGCGAGCCGGCGGGCAGGGCGATCTGCTCGGTGAGCAGGCCGGCGGCCTGCTGACGCAGACCGGCGAGCTGGCCGAGCATCAGGGAGGCGCCGAGCACGTCGGCGAGCGCTTCCGCCTCGTCGTCGGTCAACGGGATCGAGGCGAGGCACGCGTCGGGGT
>DASWMR010000218.1:0-1689 GCA_036399635.1 Actinoplanes sp.
ACCACCTCGCCCTTGCGCAGCGCCGTCTCCGCCTCCTGGAAGGCCGCGGTGCCGGCCCGGCGGTCGACCGGGATGTGGTGCATGCCGCGCATCAGCGGCCCACTGATCTTGTGGTCGAAAACCGACTTCTTGGCCATGAACCGCACCAACCGTTTGGCCGGGTCGGCGCCCAGCCCGCAGAAGATGAAGTCCAGATAGCTCACGTGGTTGCTGGCCAGGACGGCACCCCCCGTCTGCGGGATGTGCTCGGCTCCGTCGACCTCGATCTTCATGTCGAGGACGCGGAACATCGTCTTGGCTAAGGCGATGACCGGGGGATACACGAATTCCATGGATAGACGGTAACGGACCGGCCTGAAGATCGGCTGGGACGGGTGCAACCAAATTGGCCGCTGTGGCGTCTTAGCAATGACTGCTTTTTCGCCGCACCCGCTGGGGAGGCCGCCGCATGAGCCGCACATCGGCCCGCCGAGAGTTGGCGTTCGTGCTCGGGGTGGCCGCAGCCGGTCTCCTGCTCGTTCTGGTGGTGGCGTTCGTGCCGTGGTATTCGTCCGGACCCGGCGACAAGTCCGAGGTGACCCGGCCGGAGAAACAGCTCACCCAGCTGATCGACGGCGCCGACCCGAGAGTCGCACTTACTCCCTTACTCCCTGACTCCCTGACTCCCTTACTCCCTTACTCCCTGACTCACTGATGCCGTGACGCGTGCCGGCTCCCCGTGGTGTTGACTGGGATTCATGTCCGACCAGTCTTCGGAGACCTTCGCCTGGCAGCGGCCGGGCAGTCGGGTCGCGTCCGGACTGGTCACGGCCCCTGGCGTACCGCCGCAGTCGCCGCCGCCACCCGATCCGCCGGCGGCGCCCCGCCCGGACGGACCGCGACGGCGCCGGCGACAGATGTTGATCTTTGGAAGTATCGCCGGTGCGATTCTCGCGATCGGCCTGGCGGTCATCCTGACCGTGGCGCTCGCCACCGACGGCGCACCGTTCCGCGAGACGGCGGAGGCACCCACCGACGTGCGGCCGCCGCTGGCCCAGGCCTGCCCGGCGCCGACCGGGTCGCCGAGTGCCGGGCCCAGCCGCCCGCCCGCCGCGGTCCCACCGGCCACCAGCGCCCGGACCGTCGACCAGGAAGCCGGCATCTCCTACCGGGCGTACGGCGCTCCGTGGCAGCCGTGGGACGAGGTCTGGCGGGCCGGGACCCTCGAGGTGCCGTACAAGGTCGGCCAGCACTTCGTCACCGAGGAGTACTCCGCCGGTTCCTACCATGCGTCGATCCTGTCGGCGGCGGTGCCGGCTGCCGACAACGACGCGGTGACCCTCGACCTCGAATGCGTCGGCCGGCAGGTCGCGGCGGACGTCCGCGCCGAGTACTACCCGCAGCCGAACACGCTGGACGCGCTGCGGGACGAGCTGACCACGCTGGGCGGGCGGCCGGCCTGGGTGAGCGAGTTCCGGTTGCACTTCCGCCAGCCTGGGCTGACCGCCACCGAGGAGTTGTCCGCGGTGGCGGTGATCGACGTCGGCAAGACGACGGCCGCCGTCCTCTACGTCTCGATCCCGGGCACCCACAAGCAGTGGAACTACGCGATCGCCGACGTCCTGGAGTCGGTCCGGCCCCTCTGAGCGCCACCCGGCCCGGGCAGCGCGGCAGCGGGCCCCGGGGCCCGCTGCCGCGCGCACGTCAGGT
>DASWMR010000219.1:0-8105 GCA_036399635.1 Actinoplanes sp.
TCGGCTCGGCTTCGGTCGGCTCGGCTTCGGTCGGCTCGGCTTCGGTTGGCTCGGTTTCGGTCGGGCACGCTTCGGTTGGGGCCGCTTCGGCGGGCTCCGCTTCGGCTGGGGCGGCTGCGGTTGGGGCGGCTGCGGTGGGGGCCGCTCGGGTCGGGACCGCCTCGGTGCCCGGCTCGGCCACGTCCGGCACCCGTCCGGGGAGTCCGGAGTCGCTCGATCGGGGGAACGGCGGGCCGGGATCACGCGGTGCCGTGGCCCCGAAGACGGGTGCTCCGGGCGTACGCGCATCGGGTGGCAAGAGTGCGCCGGTCGTCGGAGCCAAGGCTGCCGCGGCGAAGGCCGCCGGGGGTCTTCCGGTCGGCTTCGGCGCCGGGCTTCGCACGGTGTCGCCGTCCGAGACCATCGCCGGGCTTCGCGGGGCGAGTACCGAGCTGCGCAACCAGATGCGGACCCGGCGCCGGCTGCGGCTGGTGACCCTGCTGTCGCTCGCCGCGGTGGTGCTCGTCGTGCTGCCGGCCATCTTCGGGCTGCGCTCCGCGACCCGTGACCCGGTGTTCAGCTCGCTCGATGCGCTGAGCGTGCCATCGTGGGCCGCCAGCGAGGTGAAGGACGAGGTCAGCGGGAGCCGGTGGTGCTTCCTGGACTGCCGGTTCCGTGAGCGGGTGGTCCAGTCGGCCAAGCCGTTCAAGGAGACCACCGAGGCCTATTCGGCCGCGTTGACCGCGGCCGGCTGGAAGCCGTGGAAGGTCGCCGCGTGCCCGGAGCAACCGATCGCGGCCACCGACGGCACCTACAGCTGCTGGACTCGCGACGAGTTCACTCTGGACCTTTGGGTGCGCCAGCCCGAGTGCGCGGTCGACCAGATCGCCGCGCAGGACCCGGCGGTGGCCACCGCCGCGCCGGACCCGCCGACGAAGGCCTGCGTCGGGTCGACAGTCAGCATCAAGGTGCAGAACGCGATCAGCGACGTGCGGGGCAAACCGGCGCCGCAGGAGAGCCCACTCGTCGGCGAGACACCGGACCCGATCATCTCCGACGATCCGCTCCTGCCGACACCCACCACGTCCTGAGGCGGCCCGCGGTCACGGACGGTAGGGTCTGCACGTTGCCCCGCCGAACATGACCACCCGAAGAGGAGACGTGCCTGATGAACGCCGGAGAAATCGCAGGCCTGATCGCGGCGGGCGCTTTTCTGATGCTCGTCCTGGTGCTCGCCGTGCCGATCCTGAAGCTGGGGCGGACCGTTGACGCGGCCACCCGCTCGATCAACGACCTGACCGACCGCACCGGGCCGCTGATCGGTGACGTCAACGAGACGGTCAGGGGCGTGAACGTCGCGCTCAGCCAGGTGCAGGTCTCTTTGGACGGTGTGAACGTGCAGCTCGCCAAGGTGGACACGATCACCGAGCACGCGGCGCACGTGACCGCGAACGTGGCCAACCTGTCGACCGTCGTCGCGGCCGCGGCCGCCAACCCGCTGATCAAGGTGGCCTCGTTCGGCTACGGCCTGCGCAAGGCCGCCAAGGCCCGGCGCACCGCGGACGAGACCCGCGAGGTGCGCGAAACCCTCAAGCAGCGCCGCAAGGCCGCCCGATAACCGAGTCGGCACCCAGCGGTACTCAAGGCCTCGGTAACCGAAGAAGGGAAACACCCGCCATGAAGCGCCTGCTCTGGCTGGGCGTCGGCCTGGCCGTCGGCGCCATCGCCGTTCGCAAGCTCACCCGTAAGGCGAACGAGTTCACCCCGTCCGGCATCGCCACCTCGCTGTCGCAATCCGCTGGCGGCCTGGTCGAGTCGATGCGTAGCTTCGTGGAGGATGTCCGCGCCGGGATGACGGAGCGGGAGGAGCAGATCCACCAGGCGTTCGCCGACGGGGAGCTCTACGAGGCCGAGCCCGATGACGAGGATGGGAAGCGATGAAGACCGCGGAGATCAAGCGGCGCTATCTGGCGCATTTCGAGGCCAACGGGCACACGGTCGTGCCGAGTGCCCCGCTGCCGGCCATCGACGACCCCAACCTGCTCTTCATCAACGCCGGCATGGTGCAGTTCGTGCCGTACTTCCTGGGCCAGCGCACCCCGGCGTTCAAGCGTGCGGTCAGCGTGCAGAAGTGCATCCGCACGCCGGACATCGACGAGGTCGGTAAGACGTCGCGGCACGCCACCTTCTTCCAGATGAACGGCAACTTCTCGTTCGGGGACTACTTCAAGGAGGGGGCGATCCGGCTCGCGTGGGACCTCTCCACCTCGCCGATCGACCAGGGCGGCTTCGGGATGGATTCGGAGCGGATCTGGCCCACCGTCTATCACGACGACGACGAGGCGTACGCGCACTGGCGCGCGATCGGCGTGCCGGAGTCCCGCATCGTCCGCCGCGGCAAGAAGGACAACTACTGGTCGATGGGCATCCCGGGACCGGCGGGCCCGTGCTCCGAGCTGTTCTACGACCGAGGCGCGGAGTACGGCCGGGACGGCGGCCCGGAAGTCGACGAAGACCGCTACATGGAGTTCTGGAACCTGGTCTTCATGCAGTACGAGATCACCGACGTGAAGTCGAAGGAAGAGTTCACGATCGTCGGTGACCTGCCGAACCAGAACATCGACACCGGCATGGGCCTGGAGCGGATCGCCTCGATCCTGCAGGGCGTCGACAACCTGTACGAGATCGACGAGGTCCGTCCGATCCTGGACCGGGCCGCGGCGATGACCGGCAAGCGGTACGGCGCGCACTCCGGCCACGCGGCCAGCGAGTCGCACCCGGACGACGTACGCCTGCGGGTGATCGCCGACCACGTGCGGACCGCGCTGATGTTGATCGGCGACGGGGTGACCCCGAGCAACGAGGGCCGTGGTTACGTGCTGCGCCGGATCATGCGCCGGGCGATCCGGTCGATCCGCCTGCTCGGCTGGCAGGAGAGGGCGCTGCCCGAGCTGCTGCCGGTGGCGCGCGACTGCATGTCCCCGTCGTACCCGGAGCTGGCCGAGGAGTTCGGCCGGATCTCCACCTACGCGTACGCGGAGGAGGAGGCCTTCCTCTCCACGCTGCGGGCCGGCACCACGATCCTGGACACGGCGATCAGCGACACCAAGCGGTCGGGCGGCGCGCAGCTCTCCGGCTCGCAGGCGTTCCAGCTGCACGACACGTATGGCTTCCCGATCGACCTGACCCTGGAAATCGCCCAGGAGCAGGGCTTGGAGGTCGACCAGGAGGGCTTCCGCCGGTTGATGGCCGACCAGCGGTCCCGCGCGAAGGCGGACGCGAAGGCGCGCAAGACCGGTCATGCCGACCTGTCGGCGTACCGCTCGGCGCTGGACGCGGGCGGCCCGGTCGAGTTCACCGGCTACCAGGAGGTCACCCGTGAGTCCCGGGTGCGGTCGCTGATCGGTGACGGCGGCCGGCTCGAGGTGGCCGGCGAGGGCGACTTCGTCGAGCTGGTGCTCGACACCACCCCGTTCTACGCCGAGGGCGGTGGCCAGCAGGCCGACACCGGGGTGATCAACGTGGGCGGTGGCCGGCTCGAGGTGGTCGACGTGCAGCAGCCCGTCCCCGGGCTGATCGTGCACAAGGCGCGGGTCCTGCAGGGCGAGGTGCGCACCGGCGAGACCGGCTTCGCCGAGATCGACGTGACCCGCCGCAAGGCGATCTCCCGCTCACACACCGCCACCCACCTCATTCACCAGACCATGCGCGCGTTCCTCGGCGAGTCGGCGACCCAGGCCGGTTCGTTGAACGCGCCGGGCCGGCTGCGGTTCGACTTCAACACCCCCGGCGCGGTGTCGCCGGCCGTGCTCAACGACGTCGAGCAGCAGGTGAACGAGGTCCTGCTGCGCGACCTCGAGGTCCACGCGTTCATCACCTCCCAGGAGGAGGCCCGCCGGCTCGGCGCGATGGCGCTCTTCGGGGAGAAGTACGGCGATGAGGTCCGGGTGGTCGAGGTGGGCGACTACGCCCGGGAGCTGTGCGGCGGTACGCACGTGGCCCGCTCCGGTCAGCTCGGCCTCGTGAAGATCCTCAACGAGTCGTCGATCGGCGCCGGCGTGCGCCGCGTCGAGGCGCTCGTCGGTATCGACGCGTTCGGTTTCCTGGCCAAGGAGCACCTGCTGGTGTCCCGGCTCGCCGAGCTGTTCCGGGTGCCCGGCGACCAGGTGGCCGACCGGGTCGAGCAGACCGTCACGGCGTTGCGCGACGCGGAGAAGGAGCTGGAGAAGCTGCGCGCGCAGATGGTGCTCGGCGGCGCGGCCACGCTCGCCGCGCAGGCCAAGGACCTGGGCGGGGTCGGTTTCGTCGGCACCGAAGCGCCGGAGGGTGCGGCCGGCAACGACGTGCGTACGTTGGCTCAGGAGATCCGCGGCAAGATCGACGCCGCGCGTCCCGCGGTGGTGGCGGTCGCGGCCCGGGCGAACGGCAAGGCGTCGCTGATCGTGGCGATCAACGGCACCGCGAAGGCGCGCGGCCTGTCCGCGGCCGATCTGGTCAAGGGCGCGCTTTCCGGCCGAGGCGGCGGTAATGCCGATGTTGCGCAGGGTGGTGGGGTGCCGGCCGAGCAGGTTCCGGCCCTGCTCGCGGCGGTGGAGAAGGCGGTGGCCGAAGCTGCCGGCTGACCGAGACTACAAAGGGTTACCATGAGCGCACTTTCGCGGGGTAGGCGACTGGGCGTTGATGTCGGTAAGGTGCGCGTCGGGGTCGCTGTCAGTGACCCTGACGGGATCCTGGCCACCCCCCTGGTCACGGTCGCCCGTGACATGGGCACGGCACCCCCGGCCGTGCCCGGCGATATAGCCGAGCTGGTCCGCCTCGTGGGGGAACACGAGGTGGTGCAGATCGTGGTGGGACTGCCGGTCCGCCTCAACGGTGCCGAAGGTCCTGCCGCCATCGACATTCGTGCGTACGCTGGTCGTTTGGCGCAGGCAGTCGGTGCCGTGCCGATCGCCTTGGCGGACGAGAGGATGTCGACCGTGGTCGCGACTCGTAGGCTCGCCGAGCGTGGTGTGCGCGGGAAGAGGCAACGGGCGGTCGTCGACCAGGCGGCCGCGGTGGAGATCCTGCAGAGCTGGCTGGACGCGCAGCGGAGGCAGAGATGATCGACGAGCTGGACGTGGCGTTCGACGACCACGCCGACCACACCAGACCCCGGCATCGCCGGGGCCGCGGCGGCAAGAAGGGCTCGGGTAAGACGGGTGTCGCCTTCTTGATGGCATTCGTCCTGCTCGCGGTGCTCGGCGGCGGTCTCTTCTTCGGCTACAACAAGGTCAAGGGCTTCTTCACCGCGGCCGACTACGACGGCGCCGGCGGCGACACGGTCCAGGTCACGATCAAGAAGAACGCGACAATCACCGACATGGGCAATACCTTGGTCGACAGCGATGTGGTGAAGAGCACAAAGGCCTTCGTCAATGCCGCGGAGGACGAGCCGCGCAGCAAGAACATCCAGTCGGGCACCTACAACATGCGCAAGCAGATGTCCGCGAGCGCCGCGGTGGCTCTGCTGCTCGACCCGAAGTCGCGGGTCAGCAAGGGTGTGACGATCCCCGAGGGCCTCACCGCCAACCAGGTGTACGCGACCTTGGCGAAGGCGACGAAGCTGCCGGTCGCGGACTTCAAGGAGGCCGGGAAGGATCCCGCGGCGTTCGATATTCCGGACTTCTGGTTCAACCGCACCGACGGGCAGCCCCGGACGGTCTCGATCGAGGGCTTCCTCTTCCCGGACACCTACGAGTTCGACCCCAAGGCGACCGCCGCCGACCACCTGAAGCAGATGGTCGACCGCTTCATGGCCGTCGCGGCGGAGACCGAGTTCGTGAAGAAGGCGGAGAGCCAGCGCAACATCAGCCCGTACGAGGTGCTGACCGTGGCTTCGCTCGCCCAGGCCGAGGCCGGCAACGACGCGGACATGGGCAAGGTGGCCCGGGTCGCCTACAACCGCCTCTACGGCAAGAACTTCCACTGCAAGTGCCTGGAGTTCGACGTCGGGATCAATTACTACTATCAGCTGACCGGCAAGCCGACGAAGAGCTCCGGCCAGATGACCGACAAGGAACTGTTCGACACGAAGAACCCGTACCGCCTGCACGGCAAGGACGGGATGACGCCGACGCCGATCAACAACCCCGGCAAGGCGGCCCTGGAGGGCGCGCTGTCCCCGCCGAAGGGCGACTGGCTGTACTTCGTGGCGATCGACAAGGAAGGGCACTCGGCCTTCTCGGTGAACTACGCGGACCAGCAGAAGAACGAGGCCCTCGCCCGCAAGAACGGCGTGCTCTGACGTGCGCCGTGCAGCCGTGTGCGGCAAGCCGATCTCCCACTCGCTCTCCCCGGTGATCCACACCGCCGGTTTCGCCGCGGCCGGGCTCTCGGCCTGGAGCTACACGTCGTTCGAGTGCGCCGAGTCTGAGTTCGCCGACCTGGTCGACGGCCTGGGCCCGGAGTGGGCCGGCCTGTCGGTGACCATGCCGCTCAAGGAGACCGCGCTCCGGCTCGCCGCCGAGGCGTCCCCGGTGGCGGTGGCCATCGGCGCGGCGAACACGCTGGTCCGGCGCCGGGACGGCTCCTGGTTCGCGGACAACACCGACGCCCCGGGCATGGTGCGGGTGCTGCGCGACGCGGGGATCGGCCCGGCACCCACGGTCACCGTTCTCGGCGGCGGCGGTACGGCCCGCGCCGCTCTGGCCGCGGCCGCCGAACTGGGCGCCACCGAGGTCGTCGTGGTGACCCGCCGCCCAGCCGTCCGCGAAGAGTTGCGGCCGGCCGCCGACGCGCTCGGCGTGCGGCTCACCGGTGCCGACTGGGCCGACGCGGCACGCACCCTGGACGCCGACGCGGTGATCTCCACGGTGCCCAAGGGCGCGGCCGACGAGCTGGCCGGCGAGGCGAAGTGGCGGCCCGGCACGGTGCTGTTCGACGCGATCTACGACCCGTGGCCGACGCCGCTGGCCGCTTCGGCGGAGGCGCAGGGGCTGGCCGTGGCCTCCGGGCTCGACCTGCTGCTCGCCCAGGCACTCAGCCAGTTCGAGCAGTTCACCGGCGTGAGCCCGGCCCCCGAGGCGGCAATGCGCGAGGCCTTGTTCGCGGCCGCCGCGGCCCGCTGACCCTCGGTCGACTTCAGCCGCACACGCAGCGGGGCGGGTGTCCGGAGGGCGAGACGGCGGTGGGGTAGCGGCGGTCTCCATGGTCGGCATGCCAGACTGTGTCCCGTGTTGCGCTGGCTAACCGCAGGTGAATCGCATGGACCGGCGCTCGTTGCGCTCCTCGAGGGTGTCCCCGCCGGGATCGAGGTGACGACCGAGCAGATCGGGCGTGATCTCGCACGCCGGCGGCTCGGCTACGGCCGGGGCGCGCGGATGGCGTTCGAGCAGGACGTGGTCGAGGTGCTCGGCGGGTTGCGGCACGGCCGCACGCTGGGCAGCCCGGTGGCTATCCGGGTGGGCAACTCGGAGTGGCCCAAGTGGGAGACGGTGATGGCCGCCGACCCGGTCGACGCGGACGAGCTTGCCGCGCAGGCGCGCAACGCGCCGCTCACCCGGCCCCGGCCCGGGCACGCCGATCTGGCCGGCATGCAGAAGTACGGGCACACCGACGCCCGCCCGATCCTGGAGCGGGCCAGCGCGCGCGAGACCGCGGCCCGGGTCGCGGTCGGGGTGGTCGCGAAGGCCCTGATCCGTCAAGCGCTCGGCATCGAGATCGTCTCGCACGTGATCGAGCTGGGCTCGGTGGCGGCCAAGGCAGGGCTGATCCCCACCCCCGAGGACGCCGACCGGATCGACGCCGACCCGCTGCGTTGCCTCGACCCCGAGGCGAGCGCGCGGATGGTCGCCGAGGTCGACGCGGCCAAGAAGGACGCCGACACGCTGGGCGGCATCGTCGAGGTGCTGGCCTATGGCGTACCGCCGGGTCTGGGGTCGCATGTGCAGTGGGACCGCAAGTTGGACGCCCGCCTGGCCACCGCATTGATGTCGATCCAGTCGGTCAAGGGTGTCGAGATCGGCGACGGTTTCACCCAGGCGCGCTCGCGCGGCTCGGTCGCGCACGACGAGATCATCCCGACCCCGGACGGCGTCCGACGGGTCACCGACCGGGCCGGCGGCCTGGAGGGCGGCATCACTAACGGT
>DASWMR010000220.1:0-8026 GCA_036399635.1 Actinoplanes sp.
CTGCGAGACCACGTCCAGTCGGTCGAGCAGGACCAGGAACGCCTCCGCGTACGGCGACTTCGCGGTCTCCTCGCGCACCCGGTCCCAGTCGATCTGCTCGCGCAGGGACCGGGCGACCGGCAGGCCGGTGGCGAAGTCGCAGTGGTGCTGGCTGTAGCTGAGCAGCTTGTGGATCATCAGCTGGGTCGCCGAGATGACCGGCATGAAGATCGCCTCGACCGAGATCTGCTCGGTGTCGTGCAGCGTCTCGTCGGTGACCGGCGACTCCACCGGTCGGTAGATCAGGTCCACCATCCGGTCCTCGTCGTACACCTTGACCAGCCAGTCCTCCGGCGGCTGCTCGGTGCGGAAACCGACCTTGCTCAACTCGGCCAGCGCCTGCTCCTTGTCCTGCTCGCGCAGGAGGAAGTCGACGTCATGATCACTGGAGTGGCCGCCGTGCGCATACACCGCGAAACTGCCTCCAAGCGCGAACGGAATATCCGCCGCCTTGAGCGTGGAGGCCACCCGCTTGAGCGTCATGGCGAGTCCGGCATCCACCTGGTGCGGCATGAAGATTCTCCCCTGTCGGCGTGTGCGGTCCGTGAGGTTTACGACTACCCGAGCCACGTTCCGTTGAACCGCGCGCCGCGCGGGTCGATGGGCCAAATTCCACTGCTTGACCCCATTTTGGTACGCGGGGCGCGCCGTCGCCGGTGAACAACGGTGCGAGCTGCCGATACCGTTGGCGAGATGGCACCCACCGCACGGAACGCCCGGCCGCTGGCGATCGCCCTGGTCGGTGCCGACGGTTCCGGAAAGACCACGCAGGCGCACCGGCTGGCCGACGCGCTCACCGCGTCGGGCCTGCACGCGCACTACCGGCGCAACGCCGGCGGCCGGCACTGGTTCGGCAAGCTCGCCGTGCGCCTGGGCCGGGCCGACGGTGACGACCTGCTGGGTCGCCGGGCGATGCTCCTCGTCGAGTCGGTGCTGCGCTGGCTCGCCATCCTGCGCACCCTACTGCGCCGCACCGTCACCCGCGAGACCGTGGTGATGGACCGCTACGCGTACTGCCAGTACGCCAGCCTGCGTGCCCGCGGGGCCCACCCGGCCGCCGAGCGCATCGCCCGCCTGGCCTACCGGCTGTTTCCCCGGCCCGACGTGACGTTCCTGCTCACCGTCGACCCGGCGGCCGCCCACGACCGCATCGAGGCCCGCGGCTACGACACCGAGACGATGGAGTACCTCCGGGCCGCGGCCGGCGCCTACCGCTCGCTGCCCGAGTACCCCGGTTTCGTGGTGATCGACGCCAACGGCACGCCCGACCAGGTGCACGCCAAGATCGTCGCCGAGTTACACCGCCGTGCGGCCCTGCCGGCGCCGCGTCGCCCCCGGGTGGTCCGCACGATGCTCCTGGCCGGCGGCCCGCTGCTGGCCGCGGCGGTCGCGCTCGGTTACCAACTGGCCGAGGGCTTCTGACCGACCGGTTTCTATATCGACGAAACCGACACTTCGCCGGATGGTACTGGTGTGCTTCTCGTCACGTCGGCCGACTGAAGTGCGCCGACCTGGGAACTAGCTCGGTAAAGCAGGTCGCTCGAGCGGGTGTCACCCGCTCGGGGAAGTGAACTGTATCGCTGCGTGCCGCATTGTGGCAGGTGATCCCGTTCGGCGAGAGCGTCGGGATCCTTTTGCTGGGGCTTTTGTTTCAAGCCCTTCGGGAACATGTCGATGCTGCACCTGAACCCGGGAAGCCGGATGGCCGTACTGGGTAGTGACGAGCGTCCAAGGGTCTGGTGATGCCCGTCGCTGCGACGGACGAGGGGCGGTGGTGTCATGGGACGAGCAGCGGGTATCCGATTGCCTGCGGCCGTCGAACGTCGCGGAGTAATGCTCCCGAAGGGAGCTTCTCCAGCAAGTATGCACTCGGCTCCCAGCGTTCGCACAGGCATTCGTGACACTTTCGACCCACCAGCAGGAATCAGTGCCGGCAGTCATTTGTTGTGTAGATGCCAGTAACCGCCATGTACGAACTGCGGACGTTACGGGGAGGAACTGATGGATACCGGAGTCACCCGTAGCGGGGCAAGTAGTGAAGGCAATGAGGGGACCGTGGGCAACGTGGAGAACAACACCGTGATGCGTACCGATCAAGTCGCCGAGGAGCGCGACCTGGTTGGCGTCTACCTGCACGAGATCTCCCGGACGCCGCTGCTGGACGCCGCCAGGGAGGTAGAGCTCTCCAAGGCAATCGAGGCGGGCCTCTATGCCGAGTACCTGCTCGACAGTGGCGAGGTCCGGCGTGGGGTTAGCCGGGAGGAACTGGAGCGGGTCGTCACCGAGGGGCAGAAGGCGAAGGATCTGTTCATCCGCGCCAACCTGCGCCTGGTGGTGTCGATCGCCCGACGGTACGTGCGCTCGGGCATGCCGATGCTGGATCTGATCCAGGAGGGCAACACCGGCCTGGTGCGCGCGGTCGAGAAGTTCGACTACGAGCGGGGCTACAAGTTCTCGACGTACGCGACGTGGTGGGTCCGCCAGGCGATCAGCCGGGCGATCGCGCAGCAGGAGCGCACCGTGCGCCTTCCCGTGCACCTCGTCGAGGACGTCAACCGGATGCGCAACGTGACCCGTCAGCTCGTTCGCGAGCTCGGCGGCGACCCCGAGCCGGAGCAGATCGCGAAGGCCCTGGGCGTCACGGTGGAGCGGGTCAACGAACTCACCCGCTGGGCGCAGGACACGGTTTCGCTGGACACCCCGGTCGGTGACGACGGTGACACCAACCTCGGCGATCTGGTGGCCGACAGCGACGCACCGTCGCCCGAAGAGATCGTGCTGACCGCATTGGAGCGTCAGCGTATCGAGGGCCTGCTCAACCACCTGGACGACCGGTCGGCCGGCATCATGCGGGCGCGGTACGGCCTGGAGGACGGGCGCGAGCACTCGCTGACCGAGGTGGCGTCGCGCTTCTCGCTCAGCCGCGAGCGCATCCGCCAGCTGGAGATCCAGGCACTGGGCCGGCTCCGTGAGCTGGCTCGGGCCGAGGGCCTGCAGGCCGCCTGACCAGCAGCACCTGAACTTCCCCCCGTTACGCGAGACGAAAGAGGCCGGTACCCCGAGGGGTACCGGCCTTTTGTGGTCGGTGAGACCGACTACCGATCAGGCGACCCGGCCGAAGCCGTACGGCGTCATGATGTCGATCGTCCGCTTCTTCACCGGCTCGCCCTCGCGGGACGCGTCGATGATCATGCCGCTGCCGACGTACAGCGCGACGTGGCCGAGGCTGCGATAGAACACCAGGTCGCCCGGTTTCAACTGGGAACGGGTGATCCGGGCCGTCGCCGAATATTGGGCAGCCGCATTGTGCGGCAACGACTTGCCGGCGGCGTTCCACGCCATCTTGGTCAGACCCGAGCAGTCGTACGTGTCCGGGCCCTCGTCGCCGTAGCCGTAATAGGCCGGCTTGTTCGCCGCGGCGTACGCGTAGGCGACCGCCTCGCCGGCCGATCCGGAGACGCTCGGGGCGGTGCCCGCCGCGCCGGACGACGCCGACTCGGTGGCGCTGCCGTACGCCGCCGTACGCATCGCCCGCAGGCTCTTGAGGTTCTTCTCGATCGTCGTCTTGCGGGCGACGAGTGCCTTGGACTGCGCCACCTGCTTGGCCCGCGTCGCCTTCAGCGCGGCCTGGCGCTGGTCGTAGCCCTGCGTCGTCGCGGTGAAGCTGTTGATGTCCCGCTGGTTCGCCCTGGTGATCAGGTCGAGGTAGCTCATCCGGTCGATCAGGCTGCTTTCTTCGCCGGCGCCCAGTAGCGCGCTCATCGGCCCGATCCGACCCTGCTTGTACGAGGTGGAGGCGAGGGTGCCGACCTCCGCGGTGGCCGCTGCGAGGGCCGCCTTGGCCGGGGCCAGGGACGCCTCCAACGCTGCCTGCTCGGCCGCCGTCTTCTGCAGGTCGATCTTCAGCTTGTTGAAGGACTCGGCGACGTCCTCGAGCTGGTTGGACGCCAACTCGATCTTCTTCGTGAGTTCGCTCGTCGAGGGAGCCGCATGCGCCGCGGGCGCCATCGACCCGGTCAGCGCGATCGCCGTCGCCGCGATCACGAGCGCTCGAAGCCTGGTACGGGGGTGTGGCACCGGTGAGTTGGCCCTTTCTTCCGCTCTGCCGCCTACCGGGTCGCAACAGCCGGTCTGCTAACCGGGCGGGAAGACGGACCGACCGCTCGCGCGGATCCACCAGCAACCGCCGACCGCGCTGGGGGGAGCGTGGTGGTTGCGCAGTGACTAGGCAGCGTTGGCCGGCGCCACCGAGGGTTGTGGCTGCGGACCGAACCAACCGCACCAACCTATCGGCGGGAAAAGCAAATGCAAGACTTCACAGCTGCTCTTAAGACAATGGTCTCCTATGCCGGAATAGTCCCGATAGCGCGTAGTAATTCCGCGGCAGCAGTGCGTTGATCATGGCTATCAAACAGGACTTTTCGCCAATTCGGCGGTGGCTGCCGGAATCCACTGGTGAGTCACCTTGCGTTCCGCGACGAACGACAGGAACGGGATGGTGCCCGCGATCATCACCAGGGCCATCCGCCGGAACGACCAGTGGGCCCGGCGGGCCAGGTCGAAGGTCAGCAACAGATAGACCATGAACAGGAAACCATGCGCCGGGCCGACCGTTGCCACCACCGTGTCGTTGTCGCTCAGGTACTTCAGCGGCATGCCCACCACGACGAGCGCGATCAGGCACACGCCGACGATCCACGCGATGACCCGGTAGCGGGTGAGGGCTCCCTGCACGATCCACGTCCTAGTTCTTGAGGTTTCCGGGGTAGTCGACGGCGCGGGCGCCGGGATGCGCGGCCAGCCAGGCGAGGTAGTCGTTGTATGCGTCCAGTTCGGGGTCGTCCCCAGTGGGCGCGGCGCCCGCCGGGACCCGAATCGGCCGGCCGACGGTAACAGGCGCACCCGGGCGGCGTACCGGCTCGGTCTGCGGTGCGGTCTTGTTCCCGGCCGGCGGTTTGCGCCGGGCCAGCTGTACCTCGCGGAACCAGAGGAAGACCACGAAGGCCGCGAAGACCGGCCACTCGAAGGTGTAGCCCCAACTGAGGGCGTTGCCGCCGGTGGCCCGGCTGTACTGCCACCAGCCCATGGCGAGGCAGCCGCCGGTCAGCACCAGTGCCAGGACGTGCCGGGCGATCCACGCCGGAGTCCACAGCCTGCTCATGTCCCCGAGAATACCGGCGTTGGCCGCGCCCTCGACGGCACGGGTTTGCCGCCCGCCGCCAGGGGCATCGTGGGGCGGGGTGGCCCGATCTCTGGCGGGTCACCCTCAGTTCGCCACGGCCGTCCGGTCGCCATCGGGTTCGCCCCGTCCGGCGGTCACCTCACCGAAGGAGTCCTCTTGACCGGGACATTGCAGGCTCGCCTGGCACGCGTCGGGCAGTCGTACGCCCCCCACGACCATCGCCCGCTCGCCGGCTACCTGGTGGCGATGGGCGCCTTCGGCACCCTGGCGGCCAGCCTGGCCACGGCTGCCAAGGTCAGCGGTCGGGCCGCGCCGGACCGGCCGGCGGCGGCCGACGTGGTCCTTCTCTCGATCGCCACCCACAAGCTGAGCCGGTTGCTGGCCAAGGACGCCGTCACCAGCCCGCTGCGGGCGCCCTTCACCCGGTACGCCGAGCCGGCCGGTGCCGCGGAGCTCAACGAGGAGGTTCGCGACCACGAAAGCCCCGTGCGGCACGGCATCGGCGAGCTGATCACCTGCCCGTTCTGTCTCGCCGTCTGGGTGGCCACCGGCTTGACCGGCGGCCTGGTGCTGGCGCCGCGCCTGACCCGGCTGGCCGCCGTCACGCTCACCGCCACCGCCGTGTCGGACTTTCTGCAGCTGGCCTACGACATCGCCAAGAAGGCGGCGGAGGGCGACTGACGCCGCTCTCACACTGTGGCATGCGTCACAACCGCTCATGGAATCGTCGGCACCGTCCGACCGTTGAGAGCAGATGTCGGTGTGTCCAGTGTCCCCGGGCCTCACCCTTTGCCTTCACGGAATACCGTTCGGCTGGAGCCGTGTTGTGCCTTTCGCCGCGAGGCGACATGCACATCGACATCTGCGCCGCCCCCGGCCCTGCCGGGGGCGGCGCCTTTCTTCCGGTGTGGTTCTTCCGGGTGTGGTTTGCGCCGTCCGGGGTACATGATCTTCATGACTGACGATCGGACCGAGCGGCGCGCCGCCGACCTGCTTCCCGAGGAACTGGTCACCGGCAGCGCCGATCCGCAGGCGCAGGCCGCGGCGATCCTCGCCGACTCGGACGAGCGCGAGGCCGACCTGGAAGCGGCACCGGATTCGTTCCTCGAGCACCGGCGCTCCGATCAGGCGGCCGACTCCGGCGACGTCACTCGATAGAGACACACGGCTACCGTGCTCGTCGATGGTCATGGCAATATGCCCCGAGTGTCTGCCCCGAATCGACGGATTTCGGCCCCGCGGCGCGGCCCCGGCCGCCTCCTGGTGCGCCCGGAGCCCGTCCGAACCGCCAGTCCGGTGGTCCCGGCCGTGGGAGCTGCGGCTCCGATCACTGCCGGCGGCCTGCACGCGGTCGAACTGGCCGGGCTCCTGCACGAGCTCTCCGTTCGTCTGCTCGCCGCGGACGACTTCGGCGCCGCCCTGGACCGGCTGGCGGCGTTCGTCGCCGGTGCGCTGCCCGGGGCGGTCCGCTGCTCGGTCGCGCTGATCGGCGAGGGCGGCCCGCTGAGCCGGGCCGAGCACGGCGCGGCCGGCCGGGAGTTCGACGAGATCCAGTACGCCACCGGCGCCGGCCCCGCCCTGGAGGCCGCCCGCACCCGAACCCTGATCACGGCGCCCACCGTGGCCGAGGACCCGCGCTGGCCGGCCCTGGCCGAAGCGGCCACGGCTGCGGGGCTGTGCGCGGTAGTGGCGATCCCGCTGGACGTGCAGCGGGCGGAGGTGGGCGCGCTCAGCCTCTTCCTCGACCGGCCCGACGCTCTCGGCCCGGAGCCGCTGCTCACCGCGATGGCACTGGTCAGCCAGGCCGAGGTGCTGCTGGGCGAGCTGCGCCGCCGGGACGGCCTGAGCGCCGGCGCCTCGGTCGACCGGGCGGTGGGCGTGATCATCGCCCAGCGCGGTTGCGGGGTTCAGGAGGCGTACGAGGTGCTGCGCGACACCGCCCAGCGGCTCGGCCTGGACCGCCGGGCGGTCGCCGAGCGGCTGATCACGGTGGTCTCCCGCAACGCCTGACCCGGCCGGTAACGCCTGACCCCTGGGTAACTCCTGACCCTTCGGCTAGCCGGTGGGCTTGTCGACCCGCTGCACCACGTCGAACTCGAGCAGCGCGGCGCCGCTCGCCACCGGTCGGCTGCGGTCACCGGCGTGGGCCGCCCGGCCGCTGCCGGCCGACCAGGCCTGGAACGCCTCCTCGGACTCCCACCGGGTGTAGACGAAGTACCGGCTCTCGCCGGCCACCGGACGCAGCAGCTCGAAGGCGAGGAAGCCGGGTGCGTTCTCCACCGCGCCTTGCCGGGCCGCGAACCGCTTCTCGAGCTCGGGCCCGGCGCCCTCGGGCACCTCAATCGCGTTGATCTTCACAACAGCCATGCCGCAAACGCTACTTGCCCGGGTCGTCCTTGGCGGCGTCGGTGCTGGCGGTGCTGGCGGTGCTGGGGGCTGGGCCGGCGCCGACCTCGCCGGGCACACCGGCACTGTTCTCCGCGGCCAGGACGTCGTCGGCGCGCTGCTGCTGAGCGGAGCGCAACGACAGCGGAATCTCCGGCAGGAAGAGCACGACGATCAGGCCGATCACCATGACGCCCAGAGCCATCAGGAAGACCACCTGGATCGAGTCCGAGAAGCCGACCTTGAACGGGTGCGCGAGCACGTTGGTGAGCCCGTTGATCCACGACGTGTCGCTCAGGTCGCCGCCGCCGGCGGTCGCCTGCCGCAGGATCTGCGCCTGGTCCGGGTGGGCTTGCAGCGCGGCCTGGAAGTCGGGCGTCTGCTGGGCGGCGGTGAACGAGTCTTTGATCTTGCCGGGCA
>DASWMR010000221.1:0-1926 GCA_036399635.1 Actinoplanes sp.
AGCGGTGCTGATCCTCGCCGGCGTCCTGTCCCCGCTGGATCTGCCCATCATCGACACGGCGAACTTCGTCGGGTACGTCCTGTGGAGTCTCTGGCTGATCGCGTTCGCCATCCTGCTGGTGCGGCGCCGCCCGCTGCACGACTCGGTCGGATCGCCCCGCACCGCCGCAGGAATTCGATAATCGGGCTCCGGATGCAGTAGTGGGCCCCGGCCTTCCGGCCGGGGCCCTTGCTTCAGCTCTTTGCGGGGGCGGGGGACACCGGGGCGTCCGCCGCGAGTTGCCCGCCGCGCCGGCCCCGGATAGCGCCGAGCACGACGTCGACGAGCAGGAAGGCGGCCAGCGGGATGCCGAACAGCGGGATCACCCAGCCGACCGCGAACACCAGCGGGACGCCGGCGACGATGGCCCAGGTGGGCAGCTGCTGCCAGGCCCCACGACCGACCGGGGGTGCGCCCACCAGGGCGCGGCGGTCGGCGCGGGTCGGGCGGCGCTGCCACCACATCCGGTAGCCCCAGATGATGACGCAGATGAGGCCCAGCGCGAGTGCGGCGAGCAGCAGCTGGTTGACCAGGCCGAAGAGGTCACCCATGTGGGCGTAGATGCCCCACTGGGTGAGCTTGGCCATCACCGGCCAGTCGGCGAAGTCGATCCGGTCGACGACCGTGCCGGTGGCGGCGTCCACCGCGATGCTGTCCCGGCCGACCGGCCAGAGGGCGTCGTCCTGCGTGACGCTCCACGCGGTCTGGGCGTCGGCCGGCACGGCGATCGTCACCTTGCCGTCGATGCCGTTGGCGTCGGCCACCTGCCACACCTTGTCGATCGCGGCCGGATCGACCGGCGTGGCGTCGGCCGCCGGGGCGCCGCCGCCGGGGTGGCCGCCGCCGGCCGGGGCCGCGGCCGCGCCGGCCAGCTCGGTGGAGACCGCGGGCCGGCTTCCGTGCAGCGCGTCGACCGCGTTGCCGAAGTTGACGCCCGCATATTCCGACCAGGTGAGGCCGGTGGCCGACAGGAAGAGCAGGCCGACCGAGAGCCACAGGCCGGTGGCGGCGTGCCAGCCGCGGGTGCGGCGGACGCCCTTCTTGGCGGCCAGGTCGGGCCGGAACATCCGCTTGCCCCGCTGGCGGCGCCACCACAACGCGACGCCGCCCAGCGCGATGACCCACAGCCAGCTCGCGGCGAACTCCGAGTAGTACAGGCCGACCGGGCCCAGCTGCAGGTTGGTGTGCAGGTCGTCGAACCAGGTCCGCATCGGGGTCGAGGCCCACCAGGTGGTGAGCTGCCCGGTCACCTCGGCGGTGTACTGGTTCACGTACACCGTGTGCTTGTGCTCGAAGTCGAGCTCCGGTGCGGTGAAGTCGATCTGGGTCGTGGTGTCGCCGCTGCCCGGCCGGACCGCGGCGATCGCGCCCCCGGGATGGGTGGCCCGGGCCACCGCGAGCTGCTCGGACAGGGGCTTGACGGTGCTGCCGGGGGTGACGGTCAGCTCATCGGCGTAGACCGCCCGCTCCAGCTGGGGGGTGAACACGTACGCCAGGCCGGAGAGTGCCGCCAGCAGCAGGAACGGGGCGACGAAGAGCCCTGCGTAGAAGTGCAGCCGCAGCAGCAGTGGGCCGAAGCTGCGTACGGTCTTGGTACGGGGCCGGCGGACCGGCTGGGCGGTGGTGGGTGGCGCGGTGGTGGACATCGGCACCTCGGCTCGGTGGGGGTCGGGGGTGTCGCTTCGCACTGCATCGGCATGCGGACTCAGCTCATGAGTCGTTGGACACACGCATTCGGTTCCCGGCGAGATTCATCCGGTCGAATTTCTTGAATGCATTTCCTCAGGCCGTGTGCCGGGCGGCCGATAGAGGCTCTCCCGGGGGACACCGGGAACTGATTTTCACCTGCGCCCGACTTACTGGACGACACTCCGTACCGGAAGAGGA
>DASWMR010000222.1:0-3222 GCA_036399635.1 Actinoplanes sp.
CTCGACGTCGGCCGGCGGCAGGCCGATCCGGGTGGCGATCGCACCGGCGATGGGTGCACCGACGATGCTGTGGTCGCCGGGCAGGCCCTTGCCGACGTCGTGCAGGAACGCCCCGATCAGCAGCAGGTCGGGCCGGTCCACCTCCCGCAGGTAGGTGGTCGCCTCGTAGGCGGCCTGCACCAGGTGCCGGTCCAGGGTGAACCGGTGCACCGGGTGGTGCTGAGGCAGGCTGCGCATCCGGGCCCACTCCGGCAGCCAGGCGTCGATCAACCCGTACCGGTCACACGTCTCCCAGGCGGGCAGCAGGCCCGGCCCGGAACCGAGCAGCGAGACCAGGGCGGCCAGCGCGGCCGGCGGCCAGGGGGTGGGCAGCGGAGGGCAGAATGCGGCAAGCCATTCGCAGGTGGCGCGGGCGATCGGCAGCTGCACGGTGGCAGCCGCGGCGGCCACCCGCAGCGACAGGCTCGGGTCGGGCACCGGGCCGATGGCCGTCCGGGCCAGGACCAGTTCGCCGTCCTGCTCCACCACGTCGCGGGCGACCGGGCGGCGGATCGGGGTGCCGGCCGGCACGCCCCGGCGGCGGCCGCTGCGCAGCCGGTCGGCGGCCCGCCAGGCGTCGTCGAGGGCGTGCGCGACGGTCCGCGCGTCGCCCGCGACCCGGCGCAGCAGAGCGTCACCGTCGTCGAGTTCGAGCAGTTCGGCGACCGCGCCGCGCTCCTGCGCAACGAGCCGGTCGACCCGGCGGCCGACCGCGAGGTGCAGCGCGTCGCGGGTGTCGAGCAGCCGGAGGTTCGCGGCGCGGACCGCGGGGCGCATCGTGTCGGCCACCCCGGCCCGGCCGATACCGCGCAGGATTGTCACGTCGCGCAGCCCGCCGGCCGCCTCCTTGAGATCGCCCTCGAGCAGGAAGGCGAGCTCGCCGTGGCTCGCCCAGCGGGACGCGGTAATCTCCTTGAGCTGCGGCAACAGGCGGACGGCGGTGCGCCGCCACTGGTCGCCGGCGGCCGCGATGAGCTCACCGGAGAGGGCCGCGTCGCCGGCCAGGTGGCGGGCGTCGAGCAGACCCAGGGCGACCTTGACGTCGTCGTGCGCGACCGACAGCGCCTCCGGCAGCGTGCGCACGGAGTGGTCGAGGCCGAGCCGGGCGTCCCAGATCGGATACCAGAGGGCCGAGGCGATCCGGTCGATCCCGGCCGTCCCGTTGTGCAGCAGCACCAGGTCGAGGTCGCTGTACGGGGCGCAGTCGCGCCGGCCCAGGCCGCCCACCGCGAGGAGGCTGACGCCGGGCAGGTGGCTGGGAAACATCCCGGCCACCCAGGCACTCAGCGCCGCCGCCCGATCGCCTCGGGCGTGAGCGCCGATGTGTTCGCGAAGTTTGTCGAGCGAGCCGCCGGTCGGCACCGAGGGTGGCGTCGGCGGCTCGCTGGACATGTTCGTCATTCAGGCGTCAGATCAGAGCGCGTCGAGGCCGCGCTCGCCGGTGCGGACCCGGACGACGTCGTCGACCGACGTCACCCAGACTTTCCCGTCACCGATCTTGCCGGTCCGGGCCGAGGTGACCACGGCGTCGACGATCTTCTCAACATCGATCTCGTCGGTCACCACCTCGATCTTGATCTTGGGCAGGAACTCCACCGTGTACTCGGCACCCCGGTACACCTCGGTGTGGCCCTTCTGCCGCCCGTAACCCTGCACCTCGCTCACGGTCAGGCCGGTCACGCCAAGGGCGTGCAGGGCCTCCTTCACCGCGTCGAGCTGGTACGGCTTGATGACTGCGGTCACCAGCTTCATGCTCAGTCCCTCCATCGGAGCAGTCAATGGGAATTAACCGGCGACCTTCTGGCTGGTGTCAGCCTTGCCGTCCGCGTCCACGCCACCGGTCAGGCCGGCCATCGCGAACGCGCCGCCACCACCACCACCGCCGGAGGGCGTGAGGTCGTAGCCGGTCTCACCGTGGTCGGCGATGTCGATGCCGCCGACCTCGGCGTCCTCGCTGACCCGCAGACCCTTGAAGGCCTTGATGATCAGCGCGAGGATCGCCGCGACGGCGAACGAGTAGACCGTCACCGTGAGGCTGCCGAGGAACTGCCGGCCGAGCTGGGTGAGCCCGCCGCCGTAGAAGAGGCCCTCACTTGCGTTGAGGATCTTCTCATCCGTGATACCGGAGTTGACCTGCGCGGTGGCGAAGAAGCCGATGGCCAGCGAGCCGATCCATCCGCCGACGAAGTGGACGCCGACGACGTCGAGCGAGTCGTCGTAGCCGAGCTTGTACTTCAGACCCACCGCCAGGGCGCAGACCGCACCGGCGACCAGGCCCAGGATCACGGCCGGGAGCGGGGCGATGAAGCCACAGGCCGGGGTGATCGCGACCAGGCCGGCGACGGCACCGGAGGACGCACCGACCAGGGTCGGCTTGCCATCGCGGATCCACTCGACGGCGAGCCAGCCGACGAGCGCGGCGGCCGTGGCGACCTGCGTGTTGATGAAGGCGAAGACCGTGGTGCCGTCGACCGTCAGCTCCGAGCCCGCGTTGAACCCGAACCAGCCGAACCACAGCAGACCGGCACCGAGCGCGACGAACGGCACGTTGTGCGGACGCATGTTCTCCCGCGGCCAGCCGATCCGCTTACCGAGCACCAGGCACAGCGCCAGCGCCGCGGCACCGGCGTTGATGTGCACCGCGGTTCCACCGGCGAAGTCCAGCGCGCGGATCTTGGAGCCGATGAAGCCGCCACCCCAGACCCAGTGCGCGACCGGCACGTAGACGATGGTGAACCAACCGAGCGCGAACAGCACCCAGCCACCGAACTTCATCCGGTCCGAGACGGCGCCACTGATCAGGGCGACCGTGATGACCGCGAACATCATCTGGAAGACCAGGAAGGCGTACGTCGGGATGCCGGTGTTGGCCCCGAAGAACAGCCACTCCTCGGTGATACCGCTGGTGCCGGTGCCGAAGTAGGTGGAGAAGTTGCCGATGACGTTGTTCAGGCCGGCGTTGTCGTTGACGCCGAATGCCAGAGTGAAGCCGTAGATGACCCACAGGACGGAGATGAGCCCGATACACGAGAAGCTCATCATCATCATGTTGAGCACGCCCTTGGACCGGTTGAGGCCACCGTAGAACAGCGCCAGACCCGGTGTCATGAGCAATACGAGCGCAGACGACAGGAGCAACCAGGCGGTATTGCCGGTGTTGATCTCCACGCTGCCTCCTCTCGG
>DASWMR010000223.1:0-4904 GCA_036399635.1 Actinoplanes sp.
CACCCGATCGTGCCGGCACGCGCGGATAGGTTGGCGCGGTGGATCTGGCGAGCGGGGAGGCGGCGCGTCGGCGGGCCCGGGTCGGCCTGCTTCAGGTGAGTGCCGCCGGGGTTCTCTGGGGGACCGGTGGCCTCGTGGTCACCGTCCTGCATGAGCGCGACGGCCTCGGGGCGATGACCGTCAGTGCCTGGCGAATGGCGCTCGCCGCCATCGCGCTGATCGGGTTCGCCGCCGTCACCCGCCGACTTGGCGCTGTGCTGGCCACGATGCGTACGCACCCGGTGCGAGCGGTCGTCGTGGGTTGCGGAACGGCCGCCTACCAGGGCCTCTACTTCGTGTCGGTGCTGTTGGTCGGGGTCAGCATCGCGACCGTTGTCGCGTTGGGGCTCGCGCCGATCCTGGCCGCCGCTTGGGAACACCTGCGTGCTCGCACCCGGCCGTCGGTGCGCGAGGCCGGCGTCCTGGCTGCGGCGCTGGCCGGGCTGATCCTGATCAGCGGAACGGCGGCACCGGGCGACGCTCCCGGTCTCGGTCTGATTCTGGCGGTGACGGCCGGGGCCACGTACGCGGCGACGACCGTGCTGGGCCACACGCTGGCCCAGCGGGTCGACCCCGTCGCGTTGACCACCTGCGCCACCGCGGCCGGGGCGATCGCACTCGCGCCCTTCGTGGGCGTGGCCGCCGCCCGCGGCGAGCCGATCATCGGCGACTACGCCCTGCTGGCGTACCTCGGGGTGGCGACCATGGCGGTGGCGTACGGCCTGCTCTACGCCGGTCTGCGCACCACCTCCGGGTCGGCCGCGACCGTGGCCACCCTGCTCGAACCATTGTCCGCGGCCCTGTTGGCGGCCCTGCTGCTCGGCGAACGCCTAACCCAGCCGGCACTGATCGGCGGCGCGTTCATCCTGGCCGCCGTGGCCGCCCTGCACCCCATCGGCGCCGATGGTCGCAGGTGACCTATCGGAACAGGAGCAGCAGGACCACGGCGAACAGCAGCATGGCCGGGAACGTCCAGCGGACGGCGGCGATGAGCAGACGCGGTGTGGCGAAGGGCTCGGTGCCGGTACGCGGGTCGATGATGCGGTCGGCGAAGATGCGGTCCGAGGCGGTGGGCCACCAGGCGACGGCGAGCAGGAACAGGCCGGCGATCAGCAGTAGCCAGGCGGAGAGGTGTGCGACCGGCGCACCCCACAGGATCGTCGGCAGGGCCGGCGCCAGGAAGCTGACGACGACCACGCCGGGCAGCACCAGCTGGTGCTGGCGCAGTCGCGGATCGAAGATCGCCATGGCCACGAACGGGAAGAGCGCGGTGCCGAGCGCGACGCTGGTGAGCTGGCCGGCCGTCACCTCGGCGGGGCCGCCGACGACCAGCCCTTCGACTCCGTTCAGCAGGCTGAAGACGCCGGCCAGGGTGGCGAACGCCAGCCCGGTGCCGCGCACGACTTGGCGTACGCGGGTGGGGGTTGTGGGGTCTGAATTGTGCACGTCGATGAGAGATTTCGCGTACTCGACCGGATCGCCGAACGCCTCGGCCGGCGTCTGGCCGCTGTCCGCGCAGAACGCGTCCACCTCGGCGAGAGCCTCACCGATGCGGATGCCGGAGACATCGCGCATCCGCAGCTCGGCGATGAGGGCGTCGCGCCACGGGTCCATCAGATGGTGGGCACGGATCATGACGTCTCCTGGGATGTTGTGAGGGTGCGCCGGGTGGCCGCCACGAACCGGTCCCAGTCGCGGGAGCGGTCGGCCAGCTCACGGCGGCCGGCGTCGGTGAGGGTGAAGTACTTCCGGCCCGGACCCGCGTCGCCGACCTGCCACGACGATTCCACGAGACCGTCCTTTTCGAACCGGGCCAACAGCGGGTAGAGCGTGCCGCCCTTCACGGTGCCGAGCCCGACCTCGGTCAGCCGTTGACTGATCGCGTACCCATAGGTCGGCCCGTCGGCCAGCACCCCGAGCACGCACAGGCCGAGGGCGCCCCTGAGCCACTCCCCGGGCCAGCGATCCTCGTCCATGCCTAGATAGTATGGCCATCTAGATAGCGAGGCAACCTACGTGATTCTGCGATACTTCGGATCATGACTTCGTCCCGTCGCCTGGTGACCTCCGGATCACCGCTGGAACCCGAGATCGGCTTCTCCCGCGCGGTGCGGATCGGGCCGTATGTCGCGGTGGCCGGAACCGCACCGATCGCGGCCGGCGGTGGCACGGCTCATCCGGGCGACGTTTACGGCCAGGCGGTGCGCTGCCTGGACATCGCCGAGCAGGCGCTGCACGAGGCCGGCGCGACGCTGGCGGACGTCATCCGGACCAGGGTGATGCTCGTCGACATGGCCCAGTGGCGGGAGGCGGCACGCGCGCACGGCGAACGTTTCGCTCAGATCCGCCCGGCGTGCACCTTTGTGCAGGTGTCCGGCTTCATCGATCCAGAGTGGCTTGTCGAGTTCGAGGTCGATGCCGTGGTCACCGGGTCCGCTTGAGCAACTGCGGGCTCACCCGCAGAGCATTTCCAGGGCCGGGCACGTACGCCGTGCGGCAGACCGCGGGAATGCGGGGGTGGGGTGGGTGGGGCAGCATGAGGTCGTGAATTTTCGGGGGGCGGCGCACTTTCTCTGGTGGCTGGGGTGGAAGCACAAGGGGCGGGTGGCACTGGGTGCCCTGTTCGCGTCGCTCTGGTTCATGAGTCTCGCCGGTACGCCGTATCTGATCTCGCAGGCCATCGACCGTGGCCTGCAGCCGCGTCGGGTGGAGGCGCTGGTCGGCTGGGCGGTGGCGGTGCTGGTCGTCGGGGTGACCAGTGCGGGGCTGGGGATCATGCGGCACCGGAGCATGACCAAGATGCGGATGGCCGCGGCGCTGCATACGGCCGATCTGGTGATGACGCATGCCACCCGGCTCGGTGCGGCGCTGCCTCGGCGGATCACGGCGGGTGAGGTGGTCACCATCGGGATCTCCGATGTGTGGACGATCGGGCGGGCGATGAACGTCGGGGGTGTCGGGGTCGCGGCCTCGCTCGCGTACGCGGTGGTTGCCGTTCTGCTCTTTCGGGTTTCCCCGGTTCTGGCGGTGGTCGTTCTCGTCGGAGTGCTGGTGGTCGGAGTGGTGGTCGGGCCGTTGCTGCAGCGCACGCAGCGGGCCGGCACGCGCTACCGGGAGCAGCAGGGTGAGTTGAACGCCCGGCTCGTCGATGTGCTCGGCGGGCTACGGATCCTCAATGGACTGGGCGGCAAGGAGATCTACGTCGGGCGGTACGAGCGGGATTCGGCTCGGCTGCGGGAGCTCGGCTATCGGGTGGGCGGGCCGTCCAGTTGGGTCGGTGCGCTCGGCGACGGGCTGCCGGTGGTGTTCCTGGCGGTGGTGGTCTGGCTGGCGGCGCGGCTTGCGGCCGCGGGCGAGCTCACTGTGGGCGAGCTGGTCGCCGTGTACGGATACACCGCCATGCTGGTGGTACCGGTCAGCGTGCTGATTTTCTGTGGGTTCGACGTCACCCGTGGGCTGGTCGCGGCCGGTCGCGTGGTCGGCTTTCTGCGGGTGCCGGTGGACGATCCGGGCGGCGGCGCGGCGCCCGACGGGCCGGCCGGGTTGCACGATCCGGATTCCGGCGTGGTCGCCGAGCCGGGGATGCTGACGGCGCTGGCCGGGGCACGACCGGAGGACGCCGCCGCGGTGCTCGACCGGCTCGGCCGGTACGGCCCGACCGAGGCGACCTGGGGCGGGCGCCGGCTGGCCGACATTGCGCAGGACGAGGTGCGGTCGCGGATCCTGGTCGCCGACCACGACGCCGACCTGTTCGCCGGGCCGCTGCGCGAGGTGGTCGCCGGGCCGGCCGAACCCGACGACGCGCGGGTCGGTCGGGCGATCGGTGTCGCCGTCGCGGTCGACGTGGCCGGCGATCTGGGCCGGCATGTCGAGGGGAACGGGCGGAACCTGTCCGGCGGGCAGCGGCAGCGGGTCCGGCTCGCCCGGGCGGTGCATGCGGATCCGGAGATGCTGCTCGCCACCGAGGCGACGTCCGCTGTGGACGCACACACCGAGGCGGCGATCGCGGAACGGCTCGCCGCCGCACGCGCCGGGCGCGGCACCGTGTTGGCGACCACGTCCCCGGTGCTGCTCGATCGCGCGGACGTCGTGCACTACCTGGTCGACGGCCGGGTCGCGGCATCCGGTACGCATCGGGCGCTGCTGGCCACCGAGCCCGGCTATCGCGCGCTGGTCAACCGGTCGTTCGGCGCCGACGAATGAAGGCACCGCATGAAGTCCGACGCCTGAAGGTCGACGCGGAAGTCCGACGCTTGAAGGTCGGCGTATGAAATTCGTCCTGCCGGTAGCGGATCAGTGGCTCGTCACCCGGGCCGCGCTCAAGCTGATCGCGGCCGATCGCCGGTCGGTGCTCGCGATGGTCACGGTCAATTCGGCGGCGGCGCTGGCCGCGCTCGGCGGGCCGTACCTGCTCGGGCAGATCATCGACACGGTCGCCGATGGCGGCGGCGTGGACCGGGTGGACCGGCTCGCCCTGGCGGTGCTCTGCTGCGCCGTCGCGCAGATGCTCCTCTCCCGGTACGCGATCGCGATCGCCTTCCGGTTCGGTGAGCGCACCGCCGCCCGGATCCGGGAGGGATTCCTGCGCCGCGCACTGAATCTGCCGGCCGCCGTGGTGGAGCGGGTGCCGCCCGGCGACCTCGCGGCCCGGGGCACCGTCGATGTGGATGCGGTCGCCACTTCGCTGCGCGAAATCCTGCCCGGCATGGCCGTCGGTGCCGTCCAGGTGCTGTTCATCATGTCCGCGGTGGTGGTCCTGGATCCGCTGCTCGGCGTGGTCGGACTGCTGGGGCTCTCCGGGATCTGGTTCGTCACGAGGTGGTATCTGCGGCGGGCCCGGGGGGCCTATCTCACCGAGGGTGCGG
>DASWMR010000224.1:0-1894 GCA_036399635.1 Actinoplanes sp.
GTCGCGGTGCTGCACGACCACGGCATCGTCCACCGCGACCTGACCCCCGGCAACGTGTTGTTCCGCTCGCATGCCGGCCGACCCGGCACGCCGACCCGCCCCGACGGGGTAGTGGTCGCCGACCTGGGCCTGGCCAAGGCCATCGCCGCGGCGTCCGGCCTGACCGCCCGCGCCGGCACCCCCGGCTACATGGCACCGGAGCAGGACGACCCGCTAGCCGTCGTCGACCGACGCACCGACGTCTACGGCCTCGGGCGGCTGGGAATCGAGCTGCTCGGCACACCCGGCGGGCGGCGGCCGGGCCAGCCGATCCGGTTGCGCCCCGGCGTACCGTCCGGAGTGGCCGCCGTCTTGCAGACGGCGACCGCGCGCCGCCCAGCCGACCGCTACCGCGACGCCGACGCCCTGGGCGCCGCCCTGGACCGCGCCGCAGCCGGCCGCCGGGCAAGGCCGCTGACCCGGGCCGCGACCCGGATCACCATGACCATGGCAACGGTGGTCGCGGTCTCACTGCCGGCCTCCGACGCGGTGGGCGGCCGCTTCTGGCGCGAGCCCGGAGTCGCGGTGGACGCAACCGGCCGCATCTCGGTCCGCCTCCCAGACGGCTGGCGCCCGATGACCGTGCGGTGGGCCGGCTCAGCAAACCGCGGCGGACGAGCCCTGGTGGTCTCCCCCGACCCGACCAGCTGGGAATCCGACGCGCGAATACCGGGCGCATTCATCGGCTTCCCACCAGACCAGTCAACCCCCGACCACCCGGCAGCCGCCCCCACCACGCCGCCCGGCCCCATCCCCACTGTCACTCCCACATCGACCACGAACCCCCGTTCCGCGCCGGATCCGCGTGCCGAGAACCCCGGTGCCGCCGGGTTCCTGGCCGCCCGCCCGCATTCCGACTGCGTGCCGGCTCCGCTGCGCGCCACAAAGCAGCCCGGCATCGACTGGGTCATAGCCGCCTTCACCTGCCCCGACGGCCAGGGCACACTGGTCGAGGCGGCCGGAACCGGTCCAGCCGGCCTGGTATACGCCCAAATCGCACCGCCCCCGCACAGCGCCCCCACCTTCGTCGACACCTTGCTCGCCGGAGTCCGAGTCCACTGACCAGCCCGACGCCATTGGCACCGGGCGCCAGCACCGGGCACCGGGCACCGGGCACCGACGTGGCCGCGCGCGTGAGCGTCCAATTTCCAGAATGTAGGGCCTCGAGCCGCCTTGGCCTCGCCTTGACCGTCCGAATACAAGAAGGTCGAACCCCGGCCCTGCCCGCTCCGCCGCGCCCCGTCTCGCCCCGATTCGCCCGGATTCGGTTTGATTCGGTTTGATTCGAGCGTCTCCCGAGCAGGCTGCGTTGTTCAACTCGCCCGGATCACCCACTTGAAAGTGGGCCGCTGCACGAGCCAATCAGACCGCAAGCATGTGGAGCAATGGCTAGCCCGTGGGCCTCGTTTCACATCCTTGAGCCTGGACGCGCCGGCCAGGCGCGAAACGGCACCGAGGCAGATTGAATCCGATTTATCAGCATTTGCTGACGCCTGTCTGGGCTCCGATTGCGCATGATCGCTGCGAGATTTAGAAAGTAGGGGCCTCCCGAGCAGATGAGCCCCTACTTTCCGGATGTGGAGTTGATCAAGCGGTGGGAGGTCCGACCGGCAGGCGGCAGAGATCTCCGCGGGCGCAGGCCCGAGAGACGTCCGCCGGCGGGCCGGAAAGATCTCCGCCGGCGGGCCGGAAGATCTCCGCGTGCGGGCCGCAGATCTGTGCCGGCGGGCCGAGAGATCTCCCGGGGCGTGGGGTGACTTGCTGTTGGCTAGCTGCGGACCACCACGGTGATGGTGTGGGTCTGCTCGTCCATGGGGATGGTGACCGTGACCGTGCCGGGGCGGATGAAGCGTAG
>DASWMR010000225.1:0-1544 GCA_036399635.1 Actinoplanes sp.
CGTCGCCAACATCAAGGGTCCGATCACCTGCCGGCTGGTCATCAAGCGCCAGGACGGCTCCTCCGAGCCGCTGGGCTCCTGGCTGGTGGGGGAACAGGGCGCAGGCACCACGGCCGAGGCGGAGCCGCTGCTGTGGCAGGCCAAGACCGCGACGCCGGTCGACCAGATCGCGTACGTCCAGATCCAGGATGTCGCCACCGGTAACTCCCTGGTGCAGGCACCCGACAGCTAAGCACCCCCGAGACTCCACGAAGGACCCGGCCGATTGGCCGGGTCCTTTTCGGTTCGTTGATATGCGGAGAGTGCCTGGCCAATCACTGGAAGAAACTGTGAAATTGATTGGGCCGATTATTCAACCGATGCGGCTCCGCCCGCGTACTACTGCCCGGAAACGCCAATAGGCAGAATCAGCTGGAGGGCACGTGCTGGTACCGGAGAAGCGAAAGTTGATGGTCGTCGGCGCCGCCATCGCCGCGGCGTTCGTACTGACCGGCTGTGCTCCGGCCGGAGTCAATGCTGCCGACTACGGCGACTCCACGGAGCCCGCCGCCGAGAACGTCGCCGCCTCGCCCGGCGCCGATCCTTCGGCGACCGCGGACCCGGTCGCCGAGGCCGACCCGGACGCGACCGCGCCGCCCGGCTCCAACGAGGTCAGCGAGGAAGACGTCACGTCGGCGCTGACCGGCACCGCGGTGAAGCGGATGGGCGAGGTCGTCGAGGACCAGGACGGCCAGGTCCTTTACCGGTTCGACGGCGACAAGAACAACCCGGCGAAGTCCACCTGCGACGGTGACTGCGCCAAGGTGTGGCCGCCGGCGGTGACCAACGACGGCAAGCCGACGCTCAAGGGCGTCTCGTCGAAGCTGCTGGGCACGGTGACCCGGGCCGACGGCACCAAGCAGCTCACCCTCAAGGGCTGGCCGCTCTACACCTACATCGGCGACACCAAGCCCGGCACGTGGAAGGGCCAGAACGTGGCCGGCAAGTGGTTCGTGATCAAGCCGGACGGTGCCAAGAACCTGACCTGTATGCCGGCCGTCTCCAAGCCGGTCGCTCCGCCGGCCGACGATTCGGAATCCGGTGCCGCAGGTAGCGGCGACTACAGCTACTGACTTAAGTGCCTTTTAAGAATTGGCTGACCCGGGAGGTTTAAGAAATGATTGGCGCCGGCTCGTTAAGCAGTCCGTCCCGATGGGTGACGGGTGCCTCGGCAATGGTTCTGGCATTCTTGCTGGCGCCGGTCGGGCCGGCCCGCGCCGCCGGGGACGTTCCGGTGCCCGTTACCTCGTTCAAGGACAAGGGCGCCGGCGCGGTCACCGACGCGGACAAGGACTTCGTGATCAAGGTGCGGCTCGCCGGGCTCTGGGAGGTCCCGGCGGGCAACATGGCGGTTGAGAAATCGCAGGACCCGGACGTCGTTCGGATTGGCAAGGCGATCTCGGCGCAGCACGTCGTGCTGGACAAGCTCGACCGGGACGCGGCCGGAAAACTCGGCATCCAGCTGCCCAACAAGCCCAACAGCGACCAGCAGTTCTGGTTGAGCG
>DASWMR010000226.1:0-2964 GCA_036399635.1 Actinoplanes sp.
GCATGTCGGTGGCGCCGGCATCCACGGCGTCAGGCAGGTGCGCGTACGCGGCGTCGGCCACCGCCATCTCGAGGTCGACCCCGGCGTTGACGCCGCGGGCCGCCGCGTCCGCCAGATCGGCCGCGAACCCGTGGGTGACCAGGCTGCGGACGGCGTTGGCGTCGCTCACCACGAACCCGTCGAACCCCCACGTGTCCCGTAGCACCTCGGTGAAGAGCCACCGGTTGCCGGTGGCCGGGATGCCGTTGAGATCCATGTAGGCGGTCATCACGTTGCCGGCCCCGGCCTCGAGCGCGGCCCGGAACGCCGGGAAGTAGACGTTCCACAGTTCCGAGTCGGAGAGGTTGACCTCGTCGTAGTCGCGGCCGCCGAGGGCGGCGCCGTAACCGGCGAAGTGCTTCGGCCCCGCGATGATCCGCTCGGGTGCGCCGAGCTCGGGGCCCTGGAAGCCGCGGACCTGGGCGGCGGCCACTGCGGCGCCGAGGTACGGGTCCTCGCCCGCACCCTCGACGATCCGGCCCCAGCGCGGATCCCGGGCGATGTCGACCATCGGCGCGAACGACCAGTGGATGCCCACCGCGCGGGCCTCCCGGGCGGCCACCGCCTGGCCGGCCGCGATCGTCGCCGGGTCCCAGGAGGCGGCCATCGCGATCGGCACCGGGAAGATGGTGCGCAGGCCGTGGATGACGTCGAAGCCGATCAGCAGTGGGATGCCGAGCCGGTGCCCGTCGATCGCGAGCCGCTGCAGCCGGTTGATCTCGGCCGGGTCGGTGAGGAACAGCAGCGATCCGGCGCCGCCCGCACGCAGCCGCGACTCCACCTCGCGCGGCTGGGCGTCGGCGTCGAAATCCAGCGCCGGTTTCGCGCCCGGCGGCAACCGGAAGTAGAAGTACTGCGTCAGCTGGCCCGCCTTTTCGGCCGGGGTCATCTGCGCCAGCAACTCGTCGACCTGCGCGCGGACCGTCATGGCGTACTCCCATTGTGGTTTTGCGGAAAAAGCAGACCAGGAAGAGCAGACCCCAGCCACCGTACGCCGTTCCGGCCGCGCGACGGATGATCGGCGATACCGGCCGTTGACGCGTTGGAAACGGGCACCTAATGTCACGCATTGACATACGTAACTACCTATTGGCTCGAGGGGCGATCGTGAAACGATTCAGAGTGATCTGCGGCGTTGCCGTTGGCGTACTCACACTCGCCGGCGTCGCGATCACTGCCGGCCAGGCTTCGGCGGCCGCGGCTCCCACGGTCACCGCGATCTCGACCACGGTGCTCACCACCCAGGGTCGCACCGCGCTGACTTACACCGGCTACATGAACGGTGAGTCGTTCCAGCAGGACGGCATCCTCACGTTCAACGGCTGGCAGTACTCGGCCTACTGGGACCAGAGCGGGTATGTCAACATGGCCCGCCGCCAGCTGCCCAGCGGGGCCTGGCAGCAGTTCCGCCTCACCGACTACGTCACCACATCCACCGACTCGCACAACACCATCAGCATCGGCATCAGTGCGCTCGACGGCAGCATCCACCTCGCCTTCGACACCCACTCCAGCGTGCTGCGTTACCGCCGGTCGGCGGCCGGCCTGGCCACCTCGCCGGCCACCGCCAGCTGGACCGCCCAGAGCTTCGCCGGGGTGGTCACCAGCCTCACCGGCAGCGCGATGAACCAGGTGACCTACCCGCAGTTCCTCAGCGCCCCGGACGGCACCCTGCAGCTCACCATCCGCACCGGGCTCAGCGGCGCCGGCGATCAGGACCTCTACGAGTACGCCGGTGGCGCGTGGACCCGGGTGGGCCAGTTCATCAACGGCACGGTCAACGGCGACAACGCGTACCTGTTCGGGATCGAATACGACTCCACCAGCCTGCTGCACGCCACCTGGACGGTGCGCGAGACGCCGGACGCCAGCACGAACCACGACCTCTACTACGCGTACAGCTCGGACAAGGGCCGCACCTGGCGCAACAACGCCGGCACCGTGGTGGCGACCACCGGCAGCAGCCCGCTGACGGCCGACTCGGCCGGCCTGCGGGTGTGGAGCATCCCGCAGCAGCGCGGCCTGATCAACCAGGAGTCGCAGGTCGTCGACAAGGCCGGCATCGTGCACGTGCTCGCCTCGCATCTGCCCGCGTCGGTCGCGGACACCGCCGACTTCACCGCCGCCCGGGAGAAGGCCGTGCTGGTGCACTACTGGCGGGACAAGGCCTCCAAGGTCTGGCACCAGACGTACACGCCGTTCCTGGAACGCTCCTCCCGCGGCGACATCGCGGTGGACGCCGGCGACAACCTCTACGTCGTGAGCGGCGACTCCTCGACGAAGAAGCTGCACATCGAGACCGCCTCCAAGGCGTCCGGCTGGACCGACTGGGCCATCCGGTACACCTCCTCCGCGGTCTACTTCTCCGACCCGCTCATCGACCACCAGCGGTTGAGCACGCTCGGCGTGCTGAGCATCTTCGCCCCGCGCGACGGCGGCAGCCAGATCGACGTGCAGGACTGGAACGTCACCCCCTGAGGCGTGAATGCGGCCCCGTGTTTGCTCAACTCGGGGCCGCAGCGGCCGACTCTAGGATCTGTCGCGTGAGCGGCGCCGCACCGGGCCGGACGACCCGGCGGCAGGATTCATCGGTTTTGCACAGGAGATCGCCGTGACTGAGCTGCCTCAAATCGGAACCCCGATGTATCTGGTCCAATCGGCGGACACGAACTTCCGCTCCCGGCTGGAGGCCGTCGCCGACGGCACGTTGAGCGTGACGGCCCCGCTGGAGACCACCGGGCCGGACGCGCCGCAGCCCGGCCAGGAGATCGAGGTCTTCTGGACGCAGCCGCGGGCCCGTGTCGTCCTGCCCTGCCGGCTGGTCGGCATCGCCGGCTCCGCGCCGTACCGGTGGACTCTGGAACCCCTGGGTGCACCGAAGTCCAGCAACCGGCGCGAGTACGTACGCGGCGGCGGCGGCACGGC
>DASWMR010000227.1:0-4595 GCA_036399635.1 Actinoplanes sp.
TGCCCTGGTAGCGGCCGCGTTCCCGGGGCGGGACCAGGTCGCCGATGATCGCCATCACGTTGACGATGAGGCCGCCGGCGCCGAGCCCCTGGATCGCCCGGAAGACGATCAGCTCGATCATGCCGTCGCCGGTGCCGCCGAGCATCTCCGAGCCTGCCGCGCCGCAGAGCGCCGAGCCGACGAGGAAGATGACGATCGCGGTCAGGAAGATCGTCTTACGGCCGAACTGGTCGCCCATCTTGCCCCAGATCGGGGTGGAGACGGTAGTGCCGAGCACGTACGCGGTGACGACCCAGGACAGGTGGGCGAGGCCGCCGAGCTCGCCCACGATGCGGGGCATGGCCGTACCGACGATGAAGTTGTCCAGCATCGCCAGCATCATGGCCAGCATCAGCCCCGGGAGGACCACTAGGACCTCGCGCTGCATGCCCGGCGGGCGGTCACCCGGCGCGGCTCCCGCGGTCGTCTGCGACATGGTGTCTCCCCTTCTCTGGAAATTTACTTTCGACAGCATAAACAATCTCTGTAGCCGAAAGTATTTGGGTGAGGGGCCCTGTTGTACGGTCGCACGAACCGAGGGAGGACGTGGCCGTGACGGATCGTGAGCAGGTGATCGGCCGCATCCTGGAGACGCAGCGGCAGCTGCGGCGCCGGCTCACCGAGCAGGGTGCCCACCCCCTGCTGGACGTCCAGCTCACGATGTCCCAGCTCAAGGTCATGATCGTGCTGGGCCGCCTGGGTGCCACCTCCGGCCAGGACCTGGCCCGCCGCACCGGTTTCAGCCTCGCTACGCTGACCGGCGTCGTCGACCGGCTCGTCGTCCAGGACCTGGTCAGCCGCCGGGAGGATCCGAGCGACCGGCGCGTACGCCGTCTCGAACTGACCCCGGCCGGTACTGAGCTGATCGACCGGCTCATCGCCGCCGGCGAGGAACAGCAGCACCGGATGCTGGACCGGCTCGAAGACGACGGCCTCGACCTAGTCGCCCGCGCTTTCGATCTTCTCCTGGACGCGACCGCAGCCGACAGCATGGAGCCCGGACCGCTCCCACGCTGAGTTCGGCGATGCCGGGTGCCAGGGATTTTGTGGCCCGCGTCCACCCGATCTCCGCCAGCCGGGTCGCGACTACCGAATAGATTGACGTCAATCGATTGAAATCGTACGCTGGGGCTGTTCGTTGAACCGCGCGGAAACATCCGGCGGACCCTTTCGATGGAATCTCCGGTCCCCGAGGACGGCAGCCAGCATCCCCGCGGCCGCGAGCTGATCCAGCCGCGATGGGAACGGCGGAATGCGGTCGCTACCGACTCGGTGGGCGCTGAGCGGGCACTCGAAGAAAGGGCAGCACATGGAACGCTTTGTCCACCGGAGCCGCGTCGTCGCGGCGTTGGCCGGCGCCGTGGCCGTGATCACGGCGGTTCCGCTCGCCCTGGCGATCACCGCACCGCCGGCGGCCGCGGCGACCAGCCAGTTCCGGGGCCTCAACTGGGCCCGCATGGGCGACAACTTCTACGGCGGACCGCTGGTCCTCCACGGGTTGACCGAAACCGACAGCTACAGCACGGTCTTGGCCAAGGCGGACGCCGTCTATGCCGGGTTCCAGAACAACCTCGGCGCCAACACGGTCCGGCTGCCGATCAACACGTACTCCGTCGGCACGGCCTGGTGGGATTCCTACACCGGCGCCATCGACGCCGCGACCGCCCGAGGCATGACGGTCATCCTCTCAGCCTGGGACGACGGAAGGGGAACCAATGGTGGCCGCGTCGCCGACACCAGCGCCTTCAACGCCATGTGGGACACCGTCGTCGCCAAGTACGGCGCCAACTCCCTGGTCGACTTCGAATTGCTGAACGAGCCGCACGGCTACGGCGCCGACGAATGGAAGACCGTCGTCGCCGCGTGGATCAGTGCCCGGCCGTCGGTCCCCCGCAACCGCATCTTCGTCAGCGGCTCCGGATACAACCAGGACATCCAGACGATGTGCGCCGACAGCCGTTTCGACGGGACGTACCTGTCCTTGCACCACTACACGTTCTTCTCCGGTGCGAAGACCCACGACGAATGGGTGACCTACCTGAAGAACGCGATCGGCACCTGCGCGAGCCGCACCGTCCTCGACGAGTTCGGTGCGCCGATGGACACCGGCCTCAACTACAACGACGCGGCAAGCACTGACAACTTCGTTGCCTACTTCCACGCCGCCACCCAGGTGCTGCGCGAACTGCAGATGGGCTCGGTCTACTGGCCCGGTCTCGGCGGCAAGATCACCGCCGGGCAGACCGACGACTGGTACTCCATGCAGAAGCTGCAGGGCAGCGGCACCAACCTGACGCTGACCACCCCCAGCGCCAGCGGCGCCGGGCGACTGCGGTACGCCTGGGGCCTCGAATAGCACCGCCACCAGCGGGCGCTGAGCGTTCAGTGGTGCTGGGCGGGCGCAAGGTCAGCGAGCGATGCGGCGGGCGTAGCCGTGGGCGAGTTGTCGTCGGCGTGTAGTTCCACGTCGTGGCCGCCGCGGCGCTTCGCCGAGTACATCGCAAGGTCGGCTTGGTGCAGGAGCTGTTGCGTGGTCATGTCGTGCGTCGCGACGGCGACACCGACGCTCGCCCGGATGGCGACCGGCTGTCCGAGCAGCAGTACCGGTGTTTCGGCGGCCTCGAGGATTTGCTCGGCGATGAAGACCGCCTCGGCGGTGTTCGCCGCTCGGGGCAGCAGGACGCCGAATTCGTCGCCACCGAGACGGGCCGGCAGGGCGGTGTCTGCTGGCAGCGTGCGACGGAGCAGGTCGGCGAAGGCGACGAGCAGCGCATCGCCGGCTTCGTGACCGAGGGTGTCGTTGACGGCTTTGAAGCCGTCGAGGTCGATCTGCAGCAGCGCCACGTGGCCGTCGGCGTCGTCGCGCGCCAGGGCCACGCCGAGCTGGTCGTGCAGTCGGACGCGGTTGGCCAGCCCGGTCAGCGGGTCGGTTCGCAGCAGGGTCTGCAGGTCGCGCAGCGCGAGCAGCTGGCGTATCCCGACGGCGGCGATCATCAGAGCCACCCCGACGGCCAGACCGGCCCAGGGGAACAGCCGTCCCTCGCGGGCGGCGGCTACGAGCAGCAGGGTGGCGCCCACGGCGACCGCGACGTAGGGCAGGCCGGTGACGGTGGGACCGGTGACCGCCGTCGCGCGGACCTGGATCGCCGGCCGGCGTGCCTGCTCGGCCGCGCCGAGCGCCATCAGGAAGGCTGCGGTCACCATGCAGACGCCGAGCGGCCACGAGGGCGGGGAGCCGGGAAGGTTGATCGCCTTGTAGCTCAGGTAGAGGTCGCCGAGCTCGTACAGCGCCAGGCCGGCGACGAGAAGCAGCAGCGGTTGCCGGCCGCCCGGGGCACGGCCGCGCAGCAGCACGGCGCTGAGCCCGAAGATGGTCACCAGGTTGCAGACCGCGTATCCCATGGTGAGCAGGGTGATCTCGGAGATGCCCGTGCCGGTGATCGCGGGACCGAGCAGCAGGTACCACATGACCGTCGAGCCGCTGCCGATCACGGTGAGCATGTCGAGGGCGAAGCGCCGCCCTTCGCCGCGGTTCATCGGCCGCTGCGGGTACGAGTGCAGCGCGGCGAAGGTGACGAGGACGGCGACCACCCGGGCGATGCCACCGATGATGATCAGCGTCCGGTCACCGCCCGGTGTGACGGTCTCGCCGAGGCCGATGCCGGAAATGATCAGCGGTACCCAGGCCACCGCCATCAGCAACCAGGTTCGCCGGATCGGCCCGGGGAGGGCGGTACGGGTGGCCGCGTACACGCTCAGGCCGATGCCGAGCACCTGCATCGCCATGAAGACGAGCACGAACAACGGGAAGTATCGGCTCGCGTGAGCCATGAGTAGGGCGAACACCGGTATCGCGGCGACGTACAGCGCACACGGCAGGACCGCGATCCAGCGGGCACCGTTGACGCCTCGCGCTGCTCCCACTGCGGCTCCTTCCGTCGTCGTCGACCGAAGTAGCCCATCGGCAAGGTACCGCCCGCACCTGAGGCCGGCGACCAGTCCCGCACCATGACCTGCATTACTCCGCCGCTGACCGATGTCGGGGCAGAGACTGGTCCGAACGGTCCATGCAGGCGTCCGGCCGGCTCGGTTGCGAGCCCGTCACGGCCGACGACGTCGACCACTGGCTCAACGCGTACGCACGCTGAATGCAGCAGGCGGAAAGGCGGCGGACCGCCCTGTGGTTAACCGACCGTGCCGGCCAGGACGTTTGACGGGCGGGCGGTGCTTGCCCGCGGAACGAGGAACGCCGTCTCGTGCTGGTAGCTCGGTGCCGAGCCTTCGGCGATGACGGTCAGCAGCTGCCGGGCGGCAATGTTCCCGTACGCGGCGACGTCGCGCGACAGTGCCGTCAGCGGTGGGTGGACCACGCTGCACAGCAGCGAGTCGCCCCAGGCGACGATGGACAGGTCCTGCGGTACGGGGATGCCCATCTCGTGGGCGGCGCCGAGGCCCGCCACCGCCATGATGTCGTTGTCGAAGATGATCGCCGTCGGCCGGTCCGCGGAGCTGAGCAGGCGCCGCGTCGCCCGGCCGCCCTCTTCGCCGCTGTAGTC
>DASWMR010000228.1:0-3989 GCA_036399635.1 Actinoplanes sp.
GGCCGCGGCGGCCCACCCGCGCGGGCCCACATCGGCGGCCGGGACCAGCGGATCGGCTGGGCCGGCAGCCCGCGGCCGGGCCCAGCCCGGACGGGTGAGGTCGGCGGTGCGCGACTCGGGATCGAACGGGTCGGCGGGCGTCACGATGGGAGCCTCGACCATGTGCATGCCGTGCTCGCCCGGGTCCACCGACCCACCTTGCCGCAACTCACCCGGCAACCGCCACCCCCAGCGACCCGCACCCACACATTGACCGACACCCGGTCCGACTGCCGCCGGCCCGGCCACCCGAATCGGCAACCGGCTTGCCGACACACCGGGCGCAGGGTAGGGAGGACGACATGGACGGCTGGAACGTACGCCGGGTGACCGCGACCGACGCCGGGCGGATGCGCGCTCTGCGGCTGGAGATGCTCGCCGACCACCCGCTCGCGTTCCTGGAGACGCTCGCCCAGGCCGCGGCCCGCTCACACGAGGGCTACCGGCAACGGCTGGCGCAGGCGGCGCACGGCGGGCAGCTCGCCCAGTTCGTGGCCGACCCCGGCGGCCGTGGCCGGCTGATCGGGCACGCCGGCGGGACGATCCTGCCGGAGGCACCGGGTGAGACGGTGATCTTCGCGGTCTATGTCACGCCGGCCCACCGCGGCGGGAAGCTGGTCGCCGAGCTGGTCGAGGCGGTGGCCGGCTGGTCCCGGGCGGCCGGCCGGCGGCGCCTGATGCTCGAGGTGGTGGTCGGCAACGACCGGGCCGTGCGGGCCTACGAGAAGCTGGGATTCGAGGACACCGGCGAGCGGGTACCGCATCCGGTCGTGCCGGTGCTCACCGAGCTGCGCATGCGCCGGCGGATCTGACCGCGCCGGGCCCACCGGCGACCCCACTGCATCGGAACCACTGCGTCGGAACCACTGCATCGGAGGACCTGATGGTGCGTCACCTGGCCCGCACGATCATCACCGCGGCAAACGGCACCACCGGGGCGGGGCTGCTGGTGGCCCTCGCCGGCGGCGCCCGGATCCGGCGCGGCCGCAACGGCGTGCTGATCGCCGAGAACTACCGGCGGCGGGTGCCGCCGGCCACCTGCTTCACGGTCGGCTCAGTGATCATGACGCGGCGGTCGGCGGAGTGGCTGCTCGCCGAGGAGCGGGCCGAGCTCTTCGGCCACGAGCGCCGGCACGCCGGGCAGTACGCCTGGCTCGGCCCGCTGTTCTGGCCGGCCTACTGGGCGGCGTGCGGCTACTCATACGCCACCACCGGCTCCTGGGGAAGCCGCAACGTCTTCGAGCGCCGGGCCGGGCTGACCGCCGGCGGCTACCCCGTCGACCTACCGCTACGGCCGTGGCTCGCGCGCTTCAACAAGCCCTGAAATCCCGCTTCAACAAGCCCTGAAATGACGAGGGCCGCCACCTCGGAGGGGTGGCGGCCATCGCCGCAAGTTGGTCGGGAGGAGCGGACGCACAGCGCCTCCGGCACTGGGTCGTTGGGTTCCTCGAGAGATTGTCGCCAAGCTCGAGTGAGGAGCCTCGTACGGCGTCGCGCCCTCCCGCAGAGAGCATCCTGCCGATCCCAGGATCGCTGCGCAAGTCCTCGCAGGATGGAAATATTCAACGATTGGCTGACGGTCGACTACCCAGTGTCAACAAAAGTCGGTCAGCTTAACCGGGTCAGCACAGTTAAGATCCGCCTAATCGGGCGAACGCCGCCGACGAACTTAACCGGGTCAGCATACCGATCAGCCCAACAGCCCGGCTTCGCGCGCGCCGCGCAACGACGGCTTGATCCGATAGGTGGGACCGACCTCCCCGGCGACCGCGTCCAGCGTCTTGAGACCCTCGCCGGTGTTGTAGACCACGGTCTCCTTCTCCGGGTCGAGCTTGCCGCTCGCGATCAGCTTCTTGAGCACCGCGACCGTGGTGCCGCCGGCCGTCTCGGCGAAGATGCCGGTCGTCTCGGCGAGCAGCCGGATGCCGGCCCGGATCTCGTCGTCGTCGGCGTAGTCCATCCAGCCGCCGGTGCGGCGGACGGCCTCGATCGCGTACGCCCCGGCCGCCGGGTCACCGATGTTCAGCGACTTCGCGATGCCGGTCGGCTTCACCGGCACGATGTGGTCGGCCCCGTTGTGCAGCGCCGTCGCGATCGGATTGCACCCGGCCGACTGCGCGCCGAACACCGTCCAGCCGCCCTCCGGCGCGGTCGCCAGGCCGATCTCGACCAGCTCGCTGAACGCCTTGTCCACCTTGGTCAGCAGCTCCCCCGACGCCATCGGGATCAGCACCTGGGCCGGGATGCGCCAGCCGAGCTGCTCGGCCACCTCGTAGCCGAGCGTCTTGGAGCCCTCGGCGTAGAACGGCCGGACGTTGACGTTGACGAACGCGGTGTCCTCGAACTCGTCGGTCTCCACCAGCTCGCCGCAGAGCCGGTTCACGTCGTCGTACGAGCCCTCGATGGCGACCAGGTCACCGCCGTACACCGCGGTTGTGATGATCTTGCCGGCCTCGAGGTCGGACGGGATGAAGACGATGCTTGGCGCACCGGCCCGGGCGGCGTGCGCGGCGACCGAGTTGGCCAGGTTGCCGGTGGAGGCGCAGGCGAACCGGGTGAAGCCCAGGCCGCGGGCCGCGGTGAGGGCCACCGACACGACCCGGTCCTTGAACGAGTGGGTCGGGTTGGCCGAGTCGTCCTTGACGAAGAGCGGCGCCCGGAGCCCGACCGCGGCGGCCAACGCCGGCGCGCTGACCAGCGGGGTGAGGCCGGGGTCGAGGGTGACCCGGGTGGCCGGGTCCTGGCCGGCCGGCAGCAACGCGGCGTACCGCCAGATGTTCTGCGGGCCGGCTTCGATCTCGGCCCGGGTGACCCGCGCGAGCGCCGCCTGGTCATAGGCGACCTCGAGCGGGCCGAAACACTCGTAACAGGCGTGCTGAGCGACCAGCGGGTATTCCGCGCCACACGCACGGCAGACCAGCCCGCGGGCGGGCGACGCGGCGATGTTCGCGGTGGCGGTGGGAGCGGGGGTGCTGACGGCAGACGTCATGGAGGCCTTCCTCTCATCTTTCCCCGCGGCGACCTGCCGAGCGGGGACGGAATTAGCACCTGCCGAACTCGGCCTCGTCATCGAGACATGCACGGTGGTTGCCGGGGCTTCACAGGGCCGTTCCCTCTGCCCCTCTGGATGAGGTATTCAGTTGTGTTTCCAACACCTTACGTCGCGAAGCCGATAACCTCGCGCGGGTATCCCGAGGTGTGAGCGGCGACAAGCTTACGAAGTGATGTCCTTGCGGGTGAATCGCCAGAAGGCCAGCCCCCAGAAGAGCGCCGCGTAGCAGACCGCGGCGATCGCCCCCTTGGCCATGTCGTCCACCTGCGCCGGGGTGGAGAGCAGCCCCTGCCAGGCGCCACTGTAGTGACTGGGCAGCAGGTAGCGGAGCGAGCCCAGCGCGGTGATCTGGTCGAGGATGCTGGACAGGATCCAGAGCAGCACCGCGCCGCCGACCGCACCGAGGGCGGCGTCGGTCAGCACCGACAGCAGGAAGGCCAGTCCGGCCACCACCAGCAGCGTGACGGCTAGGTAGGCGAGCACACCGAGCAGCCGGAGCAGCCCTGGCCCGGGCGGGATGGCGGCGGCGATCGTGCTACCGAGCGGATGCCAGCCGTAGCGCAACGTGCCGGCCACGATCGCGGTACCGGCCAGGGTCAGCAGGGCGAACAGCGAGTAGCCGGCCGCGACCAGCAGCTTGACGCCGAGCAGCCGGGCGCGCGGCACCGGGATGGCCAGCAGGTAGCGCAGGCTGCCCCAGCTCGCCTCGCTGGCCACCGTGTCGCCGAAGAAGAGCGCAACCACGACGACCAGCAGGAAGCCGGCCGAGACCGCGAGGCAGAACAGCGCGAAGTTCAGCCCGCCCGAGGTGGCCAGGTCGACCAGGCTGCCGAACGCCCCGCCGCCATCGCCGTCATCGTCGCCGTCCCCGCCGAACTCGAAGGCGGCCAAGATGATC
>DASWMR010000229.1:0-2960 GCA_036399635.1 Actinoplanes sp.
CGGCGTGTCGACCAGCCACGAGATCGAGGTCTTGAACTTCCGCGGCAGGTTCGAGTAACGCGGATCGCCCACATAGCGCTTGATGATCTCGTCGATCGCCGGGGTCGGGTCGATCACCTCGTCGACCGCGACGCCGGCCACTGGTGAGCCGAGCACGACCCGCGGGCAGTCGCCGCACGCCTCGGTGGTCGACAGGCCGACCGCTTCGAGCCGGCGCCAGATCTCCGGCATGTCCTCGATGCGAATCCAGTGCAGCTGGATGTTCTGCCGGTCGGTGATGTCGGCGCTGTCCCGGCCGAACTCGGTGGAGATCTGCGCGATCGTGCGCAGCTGGGCCAGGCTCAGCTCGCCGCCGTCGACGCGCACGCGGAGCATGAAGTACTCGTCTTCCAGCTCGTGCGGCTCCAGGACAGCCGTGCGACCGCCGTCGATCCCGGCCCGGCGCTGGGTGTAGAGACCCCACCAGCGGAACCGGCCGCGCAGGTCCTGCGGGTCGATCGAGGCGAACCCGGTGTGCGCGTAGATGTTCTCGATGCGGGCGCGAACGTTAAGCGGGTTGTCGTCCTTCTTGATCCGCTCGTTCGGGTTCAGCGGCTCGCGGTGTCCGAGCGCCCACTGACCCTCACCGCGCGCCTTCTTCGGGCGGACGGTCGGGCCTGCTGGGGTGCTGCTGGGCGCCATGTCGGCTGGTCCTCCGGGTTTCGGTGGACGCGCTATGACGCTCACGACCGCTTAATGGCTCGTGACATCTGTGTCAGGAGTGGGCCGGCGCGTCTTGCGCGCCCGAAATAAAGTCGGGCGGCGTCAGGAAGCCGGACACAACGCGCTGCGGACGCGGCCGTAGTCCACGTGGCGGCGGGCCACGAAACGGCGGTCAACAGCAGCGGTCATGCGGCAAGCCTCTCACGCCGGACCCTTCTAGGCCAGAGCGGTCCAGATTCCGGGAGTGTGGCCCGCCACACCGCCGTAACAAGTTCGCAATCTCATCGCTTGCCCAGGGGAACCACCAGAACTGCCTCGGTGCCGCCGCCGGTACGGTTACGCAGCTCGATGCTTCCGCGCAGCTCGCCGGTCGCCAGCGCACGGACGATCTGCAGGCCCAGCCGTCCGGTGTCCTCGCGGAAGCCCTCCGGCAGGCCCTGCCCGTTGTCGGCGACCGTGACGTGCAGCTGCTTGCGGAACCGGTGCGCCGAGACGACCACCTCGCCCGCGTCGGCGCGGGGCGGCTCGGGCTCGGCGTCGTCCTCGCCGGCCGGGAAGCCGTGCTCGACCGCGTTGATCAGCAGCTCGTTCAGCACCATCACCAGCGAGGTGGCGATCTCGGCGGGCAGTACGCCGAAGGTGCCCTGCCGGCGCATCTGCACCGTGAAGCTGGTCGCCGCGACCTCGCTTGCGGCGGCCGCGACCCGGTCGACGATGCCGTCGAACTCGACCGCCTCGTCGCTCGACATGGACAGCGTCTCGTGCACCAGGGCGATCGAGGCGACCCGACGCACCGACTCCTGCAGGGCCATCCGGGCCTCCGGCGCGTCCACCCGGCGGGCCTGCAGGCGCAGCAGCGCGGCCACCGTCTGCAGGTTGTTCTTCACCCGGTGGTGGATCTCTCGGATGGTGGCGTCCTTGGTCATCAGGGCGCGGTCCCGGCGGCGCAACTCGGTCACGTCGCGGACCAGCACCAGCGCCCCGATCGGCACGCCGGCGGGCATCAGCGGCAGCGCCCGGGTGAGGACGGTGGCGCCGCGAGCCTCCACCTCCTGCCGGATCGGAGAGTCGCCGCGCAGCGCGGCCAGGATGCGTTCGGCGGCGTCGGTGCCCTCCAGCGGGTCGGCGGCGAGCCGACTGGTCAGCATCGAGAGCTCCTCGCCGACCAGGTGCGCATTGAAACCGAGCCGGCGGTACGCGGACTGCGCGTTCGGGCTGGCGTACGTGACCTTGCCGCTGGCGTCGAGCCGGATCAGGCCGTCACCGACCCGCGGCGCCGACGTCGCCTCCCCGACATGCGGTGACGGCGGGAAGGTGCCGTCCGCGACCATCTGGGCCAGGTCGTCCGCGGTGGTCAGATAGTTGAGCTCGAGCTGGCTCGGGGTGCGGGCGGTGGACAGGTTGGTGTCCCGGCCGACCACCGCGATCACTTCGCTCCAGCCCTCTTCGCGGTCGGTGTCGTCACGCAGGCGTACCGGAATGGCCTCATGCCTGGCGGGGGTGTCGCCGTACCAAACCGGGTCGCCCTCCCGCCAGATCCGTTCCTGGCTGAAAGCGATGTCCAGGTGGGCCACCTCCGGCCCACCGACGATCTTGCCGACCTGGTCGTCCTGGTACGCGGTCGGCGCGGTCGTCGGCCGCACCTGCGCCACGCAGAGGAACTCGCGCGGCCGTCCGGCCTGCGGCTTCACCGGCACCCACATGAGCAGATCGGCGAAGGAGAGGTCGGACAGCAACTGCCAGTCGCCGGCGAGCCGGTGCAGGTGGTCGATGTCGGCAGGGCCCAGGCCGGTGTGCTCCTCGGCCAGATCACGCAACGTGGACACGGTCCAAGCCTGCCATGCCCTCGTTTCCGATCACCGCCGCCGGGTTCAGCTGGCGACAAGTCCGCTTATTCGGCAATGTCCGCCGCCATGCCGTGATCGCGCTGTGTCACCGTTCTCCCTTGATCAGCATCTAATTGCGCATTGCTTGCCCGTTCCTGCAAGTTTGAGCTCGTAGCACCGTCATATCGATCAGGATCGAGCAAATATCGGGGACTGACATTCCGGCCGTTCTCCCCTAATGTTTCCCCTCGTGGAAGCACGCCGCGCCGCCGACCGCGCCCTTGATCAGGCAAGATCCGCTTTGGCGGGCGACGACGCATGGACGGCTGCCGATCACCTGGCGCGCGCCCTCGCGCACGCACCGACGCTGCCCGAGGCGCACGAGCTACTCAGTCGCCTCGCCTCGCGGGTCGGTGGCGGTCTCGACCTCTT
>DASWMR010000230.1:0-1821 GCA_036399635.1 Actinoplanes sp.
TTCCAGTCCGGCAGCTCGAACGAGTCCGGACCACCGGGCGGCTGCTCCACCGGCGGCGAGTCCACGGACGGCGCCTCCGGGGTGGGCGCCGGGGTGTTCGGCTCCGGGGCCGGGGTGTTGCGCGGCCGGGTGGTCGGCGCCGGCCTCTGGTAGCCGGAGCCGTTGCTCACCTGGATGGTGACGACCTGGCCGGGGCTGGCCTGGGCGCCGGCGCGGGGGCTGGTGCCGAGGAAGCTGCCCGTGGACCGCGAGCCGTTCACCTGGGCCACGACCGGCTGGAAGCCCGCCGCGGTGAGCGCGTCCTGGCAGGAGCTCACCGAGGAGCAGCTGGGCACGGTCGGCCGGTTGCCGGAGACCGTGAGCGGGTCGGCCGGCGGGAAGGGCACCGACGGCTCCTTGGACAGGATCGGCAGCATCGCGTCGTGGTAGATCGTCGCGGGCTTGTTGCCGCCGTAGCCGCCGACGTCCCGCTGCGACTTCGGGTTGAACACCATCACGCTGACCGTGTACTTCGGCGTCGAGCCGACGAAGGTCGCGGACTTGTTGTCCTGGATGGTGCCGGTCTTGCCGGCGATCTGGTGGCCGGGGATGGCCGCCCGGGTCGCGGTGCCCGTGACGGTGTCGCCGATCATCATCTGGTTCAGCGTGGTCGCCACGCCGGCCGGGATGGCGTTCTCCTTGCAGGTGTCGCCGCTGACGTAGGGCGTGCCGTCGTCCTTGGTCACCGGCTCGCCGGCGGAGTCGACGATGGAGATGACCGGCGTCGGCTCGCACTGCGTGCCGTTGGCCGCCAGCGTGGAGTAGGCGCTGGCCAGGTACAGCGGGCTGGTCGCGTCGACGCCGAGGGTGAACGAGCCGCGCTTCTCCGCGATGATCTGGTCGGCGGTGGCGTCGATGGAGTGCAGCCCCATCGCCTGCGCGGTACGCACCGGCGGCTCGACGCTGCCCAGCGCGTCCTCCAGGCCCACGAAGTAGGTGTTCGAGGACTCGACCAGGGCGGCGGTCATGTCCATCGTGTCCGGGTAGTTGGTGCCGACGTTGCTCACCACGTAGGGCGCGCCCGTCGTCCCGCCGTTCTTCTTGAACACCTTGGAGCTGTAGGGCTGCGGGGTGGTGATCGTGTAGTGCGAGCCGAAGCCCTGGCTGAGCGCGGCCGCCGCGGTGAAGACCTTGTAGGTCGACCCGGCGCCGGCGCTGGTCGCGGTGTTGAGGTTGACCGACTCGCACTCGTAGGCGTCGCAGCCGTACCGGCGGTTGACGCTCATCGCCAGCACGTGCCCGGTGCCGGGCTCGACGGCGGTGAAGACGCCGGCCAGGTCGTTGCCGCCGCCCATCGGGAGGGTGTTCAGCACGGCCTGGTCACCGGAGGTCTGGATGTCCGGGCGCAGCGTCGTCTGGATCGTCCAGCCGCCGTTCTTGATGGCGTCCGCGCTGATCCCCAGCGTGCCGGTCAGGTAGTTGTACATGTAGTCGCAGAAGAAGCCGCCGACCGTGGCGTCGATGCAGCCGTTGGGCGGGGTGCCGCCCTCGGCGAGCGGGATCGGGGCGGCCGAGACGTCGGCGAGCTCCTGGTCGGTGATGTGCCCGAGGTCGTGCATGCGCTGCAGCACCTGGTTGCGCCGCTTGGTCCCGGCGTCGGGGTTGACCAGCGGGTCGTCGTTGGTCGGGCTCTGCACCAGCCCGGCGAGCACCGAGGCCTGCGGCAGGGTCAGGTCGACGGCGTTGACGCTGAAGTACTTCTGCGCGGCGGCCTGGATGCCGTAGGCGCCCTCACCGAAGTAGGCGATGTTCAGGTAGCGGGTGAGGATCTCGTCCTTGGAG
>DASWMR010000231.1:0-4110 GCA_036399635.1 Actinoplanes sp.
CCTGCCCAGCGAAGAGCACCGCGGCATTCACCTCAGTCGATCTTGTTGATTTGTGCTGTGCGAGCGGGCTTGGCGCCACCGGATCGAGGGGGGCTGCGGATACGTCCGCGTCCAGCGGCACCTCGCCGATCGCGAACAGGAAGCGACCCGGCAGGGCGGCCAGCTCCGGGTCGGCGCAGAGTGCCCGGTCGAGCTCCTGCACCAGCCCTCGAATGAGCGCACCGGCCAGGGGCGGCGCCGCTATGTTGCGTACCGTCTCGTGGGTCTGTGAAGGCAGCAGGCCGGCCTGCGTCAGAAGGGCCGCAAGGGCCGTCGGGTCTTCGCCTTGCAACGCTCTGAGCTGCACGTTCGCTCGGGAGGTGAGCTCCAGCCGGCCGTCGCCGCACTCCCGGGCCAGCGCGCCCAGCACCGCCAGCTGGGCGCCGGACAGCATCCCGCCGGGTAGCCGGACGCGCGCCAACGGTCCGTCGGCCGCGGCATGCAGCCGCAGCGCGCCGGGGCAGGCGTCGACGTCGGATCGCCGGAGCGGGGGAGGCACGGCCCGGATACTACGTTCGCCCACCGGCCTGACCGCATCCTCGGGTCGGGATCGTCACACCGCCGAGCCCGGCTTGACGATGACCGGCACCGCCCGGAAGGCTGGGACTTCACGAGCGGCGACGCCGCGGAGCAGCAGGTCAGAGCCGGGAGCTCCGGTCGCCGCACATTCCTTTCTACCCGGGGCGCGGCCCCGAGGGGAGCGCGCGTGTTCCTGTTGCTGTCGACCTCCGACACCGATCTGCTCAGCGCCCGGGCCGGCGGCTCGCCGTGGCGCCTGGCCAATCCCGCGCGGGTCGCCGTCGACGACCTGCCGGGCCTGCTCGACGGGGTCGATCTGGTCGTGGTGCGCATCCTGGGTGGCCGGCGCGCCTGGGAAGAGGGGCTCGACGCGCTGCTCGCCGGGCCGGTGCCGGTCGTGGTGCTCGGCGGTGAGCAGGCGCCCGACGCCGATCTCATGAAGCTGTCCACCGTGCCGGCGGGGGTGGCGGCCGAGGCGCATCTCTATCTGGCCCAGGGCGGGGCGGAAAACCTCACCGCCCTGTACGCCTTCCTCTCCGACACGGTGCTGCTGACCGGCCACGGGTTCGCCGCCCCGGTGGCGGCACCGGACTGGGGCATCCTGCCGCGGGACAGCACCGACGCGAGCGGCCCGACGGTTGCGGTGCTCTACTACCGGGCGCACCACATGGCCGGCAACACCGCTTTCGTCGAGACGCTCTGCCAGGCGATCGAGGCCAAGGGCGGCCGGCCGCTGCCGATTTTCACGGCCTCGCTGCGTACCGCGTCTGAGGAATTGCTTGTGCAACTCCGCACCGCCGATGCCCTCGTGGTGACGGTGCTGGCGGCGGGTGGCACCAAGCCGGCCACCGCCTCGGCCGGGGGCGACGACGAGGCCTGGGACGTCGGCGTGCTGGCCGGGCTGGACGTGCCGATTCTGCAGGCGCTGTGCCTGACCGGCAGTCGGGCCGCGTGGGAGGCCAGCGACGACGGGCTCTCCCCGCTGGACGCGGCCACCCAGGTGGCGATCCCGGAGTTCGACGGGCGGATCATCACGGTGCCGTTCTCGTTCAAGGAGATCGACGCGGACGGGCTGTCGGTCTACGTGGCCGATGAGGAGCGCGCCGGCCGGGTCGCCGGGATCGCGCTGGCGCATGCCCGGCTGCGGCACATCCCGACGGCCGAGCGGCGCATCGTGGTGATGCTGTCGGCCTACCCCACCAAGCACTCGCGCATCGGCAACGCGGTCGGCCTGGACACGCCGGCGTCGACCGTCGCGCTGCTCGCCGCACTGCGCGACCACGGCTATCAGACCGGCAAATTCGGTGAGTACGACGGTGACAGCTTGATTCACGCGCTGATCGCGGCCGGCGGCCAGGACCCGGACTGGCTGACCGAGGAGGAGCTGGCGGCCAACCCGGTGCGGATCGACGGTGGGCGGTACCGCGAGTGGTTCGGCACGCTCCCGGCCGACCTGCGGGAGCGGATGGAGCAGCACTGGGGTGCGGCGCCCGGCGAGCTCTACGTCGACGGCGGCGACATCGTGCTCGCCGCGATGCGGGACGAGAACATCGTGGTGATGGTGCAGCCGCCGCGCGGTTTCGGCGCCAACCCGGTCGCCATCTACCACGACCCCGACCTGCCGCCGAGCCATCACTACCTGGCCGCGTACCGGTGGGTCGCCGACGACTTCGGCGCGCACGCCGTGGTGCACGTCGGCAAGCACGGCAACCTGGAGTGGCTGCCCGGCAAGAACGTCGGCATGTCGGCGAGCGACGGCACCGACGCGGCCCTGGGCGACCTGCCGCTGATCTACCCGTTCCTGGTCAACGACCCGGGCGAGGGCACCCAGGCCAAGCGCCGGGCGCACGCCACCCTGGTCGATCACCTGATCCCGCCGATGGCGCGGGCCGAGTCGTACGGCGACATCGCCCGCCTCGAGCAGCTGCTCGACGAGCACGCCAACATCGCCGCGCTCGACCCGGCGAAGCTGCCGGCCATCCGCGCGCAGATCTGGACGCTGATCCAGGCCGCCAAGATGGATCACGACCTGGGTCTCGACAACCGCCCGGGCGACGAGGAGTTCGACGAGTTCATCCTGCACGTCGACGGGTGGCTCTGCGAGATCAAGGACGTGCAGATCCGCGACGGCCTGCACATTCTCGGCGCTGCCCCGCAGGGTGCGGCGCGGATCAACCTGGTGTTGGCGATGCTGCGGGCCCGGCAGATGTGGGGCGGCAAGGTGGCTGCGCTGCCCGGCCTGCGTGAGGCGCTGGGGTTGGCCGAGGACGCCTCCACGGCGCAGACCGATGCTGTGGAGCAGCAGGCGCGCGACCTGGTCACCGCGATGGAAGAGGCGGGCTGGCCAACAGACGCCGAGATTTCCGACAAGTCCGAGGTCAATCGGGTGCTGCAGTTCGCCGCTACGGAGATCGTGCCGCGGCTGGCCCGCACCACCGACGAGCTGACCAACGTGCTGCATGCGCTGGACGGCGGCTATGTCCCGGCCGGGCCGAGCGGTTCTCCGCTGCGCGGCCTGATCAACGTGTTGCCGACCGGGCGCAACTTCTACTCGGTCGACCCGAAGGCGATCCCCAGCGCGCTGGCCTGGGAGACCGGGCAGGCGATGGCCGACTCGCTGCTCGAGCGCTACCGCGCCGACTACGGCGACTGGCCACGGTCGGTCGGCCTCTCCGCGTGGGGGACGAGCGCGATGCGGACGGCCGGGGATGACATTGCCGAGATCCTGGCGCTGATGGGCGTACGCCCGGTGTGGGATCCCGCCTCGCGCCGGGTCACCGGGCTGGAGCCGATCGCCGCCGCCGAGCTGGGTCGACCCCGGATCGACGTCACGGTGCGCATCTCGGGCTTCTTCCGGGATGCGTTCCCGCACGTGGTGGCGATGCTCGACGACGCCTTCACGATGGTCGCCGAGCTGGACGAGCCGGACAACTACGTGCGGGCGCACGCGCTGCAGGATCAGGAACGGCACGGCGACTGGCGGCGGGCCACCACCCGGATCTTCGGCTCCCGGCCGGGGGCGTACGGCGCCGGGATCCTGCCCTTGATCGACAGCCGCAACTGGCGCGACGACGCCGACCTGGCCGAGGTCTATGCGGTGTGGGGCGGCTTCGCCTACGGCCGGGACCTGGACGGGGTGCCGGCCCGGCCGGACATGGAGAACGCCTACCGCCGGATTGACGTGGCCGCGAAGAACATCGACACCCGCGAGCACGACATCGCCGACTCGGACGACTACTTCCAGTATCACGGCGGCATGATCGCCACGGTCCGGGCACTCACCGGGAAGGCCCCCGCCGCGTACGTGGGCGACTCCACCAACCCGGACGCCACCAAGACCCGCAGCCTCACCGAGGAGACCGCGCGGATCTTCCGCGCCCGGGTGGTCAACCCCCGGTGGATCGCGGCGATGCGCCGGCACGGCTACAAGGGAGCGTTCGAGCTCGCCGCGACGGTCGACTACCTGTTCGGGTACGACGCGACCGCCGGCGTGGTGGCGGACTGGATGTACGAGCAGCTGGCCGCGACGTACGTTCTGGACGCCGAGAATCA
>DASWMR010000232.1:0-9216 GCA_036399635.1 Actinoplanes sp.
CCAACCGCGGGCTGCTGCACGATCGGCTGGCCGACCGCGTGGTCACCGTGGTGCCGTTCCTCGACGCCGACAGCGAACCGGCCGACGCGGGCGGCGCCGGATGACCGATCAACGGGAACAGAACGCCATCCCCACCCAGCCGATGCCACCCGCTCCCGGCCCGTGGGCCGATTATCTGGCGGCCGCGCAACGACTCGACGCGATGCGCAGAGCCGCGAGCGCGGCGGCGGGCGAGCAACAGACCGCGGTGGCGGCCGCGGGTCAGGAGCTTGCGGTCGTACGCGAGCAGCTCGCCGACCAGGCCACCAGATTGACCCGTGATCTCGGCGTACCGCCCGGTGAACTGAGCCCGCAACCCGCCGACCGCGACGTGGCGGCGCAGGCCGTGGCCGCCGGACCGGCCGCCGCCCTGGCCGCGCTGGAACAGGCCCACCGCACCGTGAACGCCGCGGACGCCCTGATCGTCGCCCCCGCCCCGGTGGCCCGCCGCTGGCGGCCGTGGGCGCGCAACATGCTGATCTACGGCCCGTTCGCGGCCGCCGTGCTGATCGTGCAGATCGCCCTCTACCTGGTGGCGCCGCCGGGCACGGTGCCGACCTACGCGCTGCTCTGCGGCCTCAGCATGCCGGTGCTGGCGTTCGGGCTGGGCTGGCTGACGATCGGCTTCGTCTACGGCGGCCCGGAGGGGGTCGACCGCACCCCGATCATCGGTTTGGTCGCCTGCCTGACCCCGGTGCTGCTGACCTGCATGGGCGTCGGCTTGGCGTCCTTCTTCAACTAGCGGGCCGGCGTCTGCAGGACCAGCTTGTCGTGCAGGCGCCGTTCGCGGGCGCCCCGGCGGCGATGCAGAGGCGCGGCATGGCGGCACCTACGTAAGGAGGGGATAGACACGGCGCGCGTTGGCCTCGAAGACCTTCGCGCGATCGGCCGACGACAGGTCCAGGGCGTCGACGTAACGCCTGGTGTCATCGAAGTAGCGGCCGGTCCGCGGGTCGATGCCGCGGACGGCACCGACCATCTCGGAGCCGAACAGGATGTTGTCGATGTCGATGACGTCGAACAACAGGTTGATGCCGGGCTGGTGATAGACGCAGGTGTCGAAGAAGACGTTGGTCATCACCGACTCGTCCAGCGAGGGCCGTCCGAGCATGTCGGCGAGGCCGCGGAACCGGCCCCAGTGATAGGGCACCGCTCCCCCGCCATGCGGGATGATCATGCGGAGTCCGGGGAATCTGGTGAACAGGTCGGACTGCAGAAGCTGCATGAACGCGGTGGTGTCGGCGTTGAGGTAGTGCGAGCCGGTGGCGTGAAAGTTCGGGTTGGTCACCGCGGAGACGTGCACCATGGCCGGCACGTCCAGTTCGACCATCGCCTCGTACAGCGGGAACCACCAGGGATCGGTCAGCGGGAGCGAGGTCCAGTGCCCACCGCTGGGATCCGGATTGAGGTTGAGACCGACAAAACCCAGCTCCTGTACGCAACGTCGCAGCTCACCGACCGCACGACCGATCGGCACGCCCGGGGACTGCGGCAGTTGACAGACTCCGGCGAAGCTCGCGGGATAGAGCCCCACCACCCGGGCGATGAGGTCGTTGTTCACCCGCGCCCAATCCGCACTGACCTGCTCGTCGCCGAAGTCGTGGCCCATCGCCGAGGCTCGCGGCGAGAAGACGGTGAGGTCGATGCCGCGCTCGGCCATGAGGCGCAGTTGGCTGCCCTCGACCGACTCGCGGATCTCATCGTCGGAGATCGCCGGGTACGCCGGTGCCCGCCGCCCTTCGGTGAACGCCGCCTGCTGCGCGGCCCGCCAGGAGGCATGCGCGGTGGGCGCGGTCGTGTAATGCCCGTGGCAGTCGATGATCACGCCGTCGCCTCCCGGTCGCGGAGCCCGATGAGCAGATCGCGCGCTGCGGCGGCGACCCGCGGTGCGACGCCGAGGTCGCGCAACTGGTCGGCCGCGGCGCTCATCTCGTCGGCGCGGCGACGGGCGTGCCGGTGGGTGCCGTCGATCAGGCGGTCGATGGTGCGCTCGTCGAAGCCGGCCAGTTCGGCGCTGATGTTGTCACGCAGCCACGGTTCGCAGCCGGCCGCCTCGGCCGCCTCGAGGGCCTCCACCACCGCGGCCGCCAATCCTTTGTAGAACACGCTGCGCAACAGCTTCCGGGAGATCGCCTCGCCGGCCGGCCCGGACTGCACGGTCACGTCGGCGCCGAAGCCCGCGAGGATCTCGGCGTAACGTTCCGCCCCGTCGCCGGAGACGAGCATCGGGGTGCGCAGGCCCTTGCCGGGCACCGGGGCCATCAGCGCGACGTCGGCGACGCGTACGTCGTGGCCGGTGAGCCGTTGCACGAGGTCTGCTTTCACCTTGGGTGCCGCCGTGTTCAGGTCGGCCCAGATGGCGCCGGCAGCGAGGGCCGGCAGCGCGTCGTGCAGGGCCGGCAGCGCGTCGTGCGAACTGTTGACGCTGAGCACCAGCTCGGCGTCGCGGACCGCGTCGGCGTCGCCCGTTCGCCGGGCGACGCCGGCCGGCGGCTCGAGCCTCGGGTCGAAGCCGCGCACGTCCGCGCCGGCGGCGACGAGATCACGGGCGATCTCCCCGCCCGCCTCGCCGAGGCCCAGGACCGCGATGCGTACGGCGCTCACGGCACGACCGGGGTGCCGTGGGTGTGGAACGTGTCGATCGTCTTCAGGCCCCACGCCTGCCCCTTGGCGCGTTCCTCGCGGGTCCAGCTGATCGTCTTCCAGTCGGGCGCCAGGATCAGGCGAGCGCCGGCGTTGCAGATCTCGATGCGGTTGCCGCCGGGCTCCCAGACGTACAGGAAGAAGGTTTGTTGAATGGCGTGTTTGTGCGGGCCGGTCTCGATGTGCACGCCGGCGTCGAGGCAGACGTCGGCGGCGCGCAGGATCTCCTCGCGGGTGTCGGTCGCGAAGGCGATGTGGTGCAGGCGCCCGCTACTGCCGGTCCAGTCCTCGGTGTAGACGAGGTCGTACGTCTTGTTCCCGACGTTGTACCAGATCGCCTGGGGGCTGCCGTCGTCCTTGACGATCTGTTCGGTGCAGCGGGCGCCGAGCACGTCACGCAGGAACGCCGAGGTGCGCGGGACGTCGGCGGTGAGGTAGTTGACGTGGTCGAGGCGCCGCAGGTTGGCGCCCCGGCCCGGATACGCGGCGGCCTGGTTCTTCAGTGCCGGGCGGTCGGTGTCATCGCTGCGGTACCAATCGACGTCCCAGTACAGGCCCATCTCGTGGCCGTCCGGGTCGGTGAAGAGCCAGACCTCGCCGAGGTGGTGGACGTCGGTGACGGTGCCGCGACCGAGGCCGGCGGCGGTGATCGTCTCGCGGAGCCGGTCGAGGCCCTGCGGGCTAGCGGCCCGCAGGTAGGTGCGGCCGATGCCGGCGCTGTCGCGCTGCACGAGCCGTACGGTCCAGGACTGGTAGTCATCCCAGGTGTGCAGGTAGACCGAGGTGGCGTCGCGATGCACCTCGCGCAGGCCCATGACGTCGACGAAGAAGTCGCGGGACTGCTCCAGCACGCGCGTGAACAGCTCGATCGGCCCGACGTGGGCGATGTCGCGGCGCCGGTCCGGGTCGTGCGGTTGCTCGCTCATTGAAGGGCCTTTCCGGTACGGGGCCACACGCGACCGTCGAAGAGTTTCCGTGCCGTGCGCACCACGGCGCTGGTCCGCAGCCGGGTCTGAGCGCCCTGCCCGTCCAGCTCGATCTCCACGTCGAAGATGCCGGTGGGGTGCTCGATGTGGACCGTCCGGCCGGCCGTGCCCGGCCGGCTCGCGAGCACCCCGGCAGCGACGGAGACCGCGCCCAGCACCCCGATGGCGGTGTGCACCCGGTGCGGGATGAAGGTGCGGGTGCTCACCGTGCCGCCGTGCCGGGGCGGTGACACGATGGAGATCTTCGGGACGGTGCTGTCGCGGACGTCGCCGAGGCCCATGGCCGGTCCCGCCGCCAGGCGGATGGCCTCGACCGTGGCACGCAGCGCGTCGTTCTCCTCCAGGGCTTGCGGCGGCTCGTCACCGGAGATGCCGAGGTCGGCAGCCTGGACCAGGACGACCGGCATGCCGGCGTGCACGCAGGTGACCTCGATGCCGGCAAATGTGTCGACGAGCTGCCCGGTGGGGAAGACCGGAGTGTCGCTGCCCGGGAAGGCGAGGGTGACGGGTGCCGCGGGGAACGGCGTACCGGCCATGACGGTGTCGCCGGCGTACCGGACCCGGCCGCCCGGCGTCCGCACCCGCGCCACGGCGAGGCTCACCGCCGGGTTCATGATGCGGATGCGGACCTCGGTCGTCTCCGGGTCGGCCTCGACCAGGCCACGCTCGACGGCGAACGGCCCGACGCCGGCCAGCAGGTTGCCGCAGGTCTGCGCATCGGTGACGATCGGCCGGTCCGGCATCACCTGCAGGAACAGGTAGTCGACGTCGGCCTCCGCGGCGGCGGACGGCGCGACCACGGCGACCTTGCTGGTCAGCGGATGCCCGCCGCCGATGCCGTCGATCTGCCGTTCGTCCGGCGAGCCCATGATGCGCAGCAGCAGGTCGTCACGCTCGGCCGGGTCGGCGGGCAGGTCGGCGGCGAGGAAGTACGCGCCCTTGGAACTGCCACCGCGCATCTGCATACAGCGGATCCCGTCGTCCTCGGCGCTCATGCGGCATCGTCCGGCAGGTGGTCCACGTACTGCACGCCGAGCTCGGCGAGCAGCGGGCGCAGGTGATAGAGGTCGAGGCCGAGCGTGCCGCCGGCGAGCGTCTGCCGCTTCGCCTCCTCGTTGGCGAGGCGTTTCGCCGCGGCCTCGGCGGCCGCGGGGCCCACCGACGCCGGCAGGGCGAGGACACCGTCGTCGTCCGCGACCACGATGTCACCGGGCCGAACGATCTGACCGTCGGCGACGACCGGGACGTTGACCGAGCCGGGGCTCGCCTTCACAGTGCCCTGCGCGTGCACGGCCCGCGACCAGACCGGGAAGCCCATCTCCCGCAGGGTGGCGATGTCGCGCACCCCGGCGTCGATCACCAGGCCGATGACGCCGCGCGCCCGCAGCGAGGTGGCCAGCAGATCGCCGAACATGCCGTCGGTCGACGGCGAGGTGGTCGTGACCACCAGGACATCGCCGGGCCGGCACACCTCGACCGCCGCATGGATCATCAGGTTGTCGCCCGGGTGACAGGACACCGTGATGGCCGGCCCGGCGATGGCGGCGCCGTTCTGTCGGGCCTGGATCGCGGGGCCGACCAGGCCGATTCGCCCGGCCGCCTCGTGCACCGTGGCGACGCCCGCCTCGCGCAGGGCGGCCATCGTCCCGGCGTCGGCCCGCGTGATGGACCGCACGACGTAATGCGCTGTCATGCCGGGTTCTCCTCAGTTCTGCGGGGCGTGTTTCCAGCCAGTTGCCCCCATGTCTACGGGGGCGGAAGATCGTAGTCAAGATTGGCTTCACAATTGTTGACAATCGCTGTAGCGTCCGCACCGTCGGCGCCTCTCACCAGGCGCTTCCGTCCTCGGGAGGTCTCATGCATGTTCGCCGGCTCTCGGCCGTTGCCCTGTTCATGGTGTCCACGATGCTCGCCGCCGCCTGCGGCTCGGACAGCTCGGGCGGCACCGACGTGTCCGCGTCGTCGGGTCCGGTCGCGGTGAAGGTCGGCGTGATCCCGATCGTCGACGTCGCGCCCATCTACCTGGGCATCAAACAGGGCTTCTTCACCGCCGAGGGGCTCAACGTCAGCCTCGAGACGGCCCAGGGCGGAGCGGCGATCGTGCCCGGCGTGGTCAGCGGGCAATACCAGTTCGGCTTCAGCAACACCACGTCACTGTTGCTGGCCGGGTCGCAGGGCCTGCCCCTCAAGGTGGTCTCGTCGGGCGTCGCCTCCACCGGCGAGCCCGGTAAGGACTTCGGCGCGGTGATCGTCAAGGCGGACAGCCCGATCAAGACCGCCGCCGACCTCGCGGGCAAGCGGGTCGCGGTCAACACCCTCAAGAACATCAACACCACGACGGTGAACAAGGTGGTCCAGGACGCCGGCGGAGACCCCTCCAAGATTCAGTACGTGGAACTGGCCTTCCCCGACATCGCGGCGGCCGTCGCCAAGGGCGATGTGGACGCCGGCCAGGTGGTGGAGCCGTTCCTGACCATCGCCACCGGACAGGGCGACCGCCAGGTGGTCTCCAACTACGCCGGCACCGCGCCCGGGCTCACCGTCGGCATGTACTTCACCTCGCAGGAGTACGCCACCAAGAACCCCAAGGCGGTCAATGGCTTCACCGCGGCGATGGCCAAGTCGATGGAGTACGCGACGTCGCACCCGGACGACGCACGAGCGATCCTCAACGAGTACACGAAGATCGACCCCGCCGTGCAGAAGAGCCTGATCCTGCCGAAGTGGCCGGCGACCGTCGACCGCGCCTCGGTGCAGACGCTGGCCGACCTGGCCACCAAGGACGGGCTCCTCACCAAGCAGCCGGACCTCAACGCCCTGCTTCCCTGATGACAACTCTGCCTGTTCCTAGGAGCCTGAGCCTGAGGGCGCGACAGCCGGCTCTTGGCCTGCTCGGCCTCGTGGGAGCGGCCGCGGTCGTCGAGGTCCTGCCCCGGTCGGGCCTGGTGGACAGCCGGTTCCTGCCCCCGTTCAGCTCGATGGTGTCCGAACTCGCCCACCAGCTGACGGTGGGCGAGTTCTGGGCGGCCCTGGGCGGGACCCTGCGCGGCTGGGCACTGGGCCTGGCGGTCGCCATGATCGCCGGCATCGTGGCCGGAGTGCTCATCGGCAGCATCCCGTTCCTGCGCGCCGTCACCGCGTCCACCATCGAGTTCCTGCGGCCCATCCCGTCGGTCGCACTCATCCCGCTGGTCGTCCTGATCTACGGCAGCCGGCCGCAGTCCGCGCTGGTCCTGGTCGTCTACGCGGCCTTCTGGCAGGTACTCGTCCAGGTGCTGTACGGCGTCGCGGACGTCGACCCGGTTGTCCGCGACACGGCCCGGTCCTATCGGTTCTCGCGCTCCACGATCATCCGGAAGGTCCTCTGGCCCACCGCGCTGCCGTACATCGTCACCGGGTTCCGGCTCGCCGCCTCGGTGGCGCTGATCCTGCAGATCACCGCTGAGCTGATCATCGGCGTGCCGGGCCTGGGGCGTTCGATCGGGGTGGCCCAGAGCTCGGGTGCGGTCACCGAGACGTACGCACTGGTGATCGTGGTCGGACTCCTCGGCGTCGCCGTCAATGCTTCCGCGCGGGCCGTCGAGCGACGCGTCCTGCGGTGGCACACCTCGGTCCGGGGAGAGCTATGAGATTCGCTGACCTGCCGCGCCGGATGATCGTCGCCCTGGGCCTCCCGATCGTCCTGATCGTGCTGTGGTGGCTGGTGTCGGCCCGGAGCACGAGCTTCTTCTGGCCGCCATTGTCCACGATCGTGCGAGCGTTCCCGGAGACGTGGACCGGCGACCCGATCCTGCACGACGTCCTGCCCAGCCTCGCTCGGCTCACCGCCGGATACCTGATCGCCCTGTTCGCCGGGGTGGCCGCCGGCACCGCGATCGGATCCTCACCCACCCTGCGGGCACTCTGCGAGCCGACACTGGAGTTCCTGCGAGCCGTGCCGCCGCCGGTGCTCGTCCCGGTCATCGCACTGTTCGCCGGTTATACCGGCTCCACCTCCAAGGTGATCACCATCGCGCTCGGTTGCCTGTGGCCGATCCTGCTCAACGCCGTCGAGGGCGTGCGCTCGATCGACGAGGTGCTGCGCGACACGGCCCGCTCCTACCGGCTGGGCCGGCGCGCGACGTTGACCATGGTGCTGCGCGGCGCCAGCCCGCGGATCGCCACCGGCGCCCGGCAGGCGCTGTCCATCGGCGTGATCCTGATGGTGATCAGCGAACTCTTCGGCGCGAACCGAGGCCTGGGCGCGGCCATCGTGCAGTTCCAGCGCGGCTTCGCCATCCCGCAGATGTGGACCGGCATCATCCTGCTCGGCGTGCTGGGGGTGGCCCTGTCCGGGCTGTTCCGGCTGGTCGAACACCGAACCCTGGCCTGGTACCGCGGACAGCGCCAGGCCGACCGAGGAGCCTGACCATGACCGCCAGCACCATCTCCCTTGATGTTGATCGTCTCGCCAAGACCTATCAGGGCCACGGTACGAGCGTCGAGGCCATCCGCGACCTCACCTTCGAGATCACTCGCGGTGAGCTCGTGTGCGTGGTCGGCCCGTCCGGTGCCGGCAAGACCACCCTGTTGCGGTGCATCGCCGGGCTGCTCGAGGCGTCCGGCGGCGAGATCCGGCTGGACGGCACCCCGGTGACCGGCCCTCCCGCCGGCATGGCGGTGGTCTTTCAGGAGTATGGGCGCAGCCTGTTCCCCTGGTTGACAGTCGGCAAGAACGTCGAGCTGCCGTTGAAGGAGAAGGGGCTGTCCCGCCCGGTGCGCGCCGCCAAGGTCGCCGACGCCCTGGACGCGGTCGGCCTGGGCGACAGCGCCGACGCCCACCCGTGGCAACTGTCCGGCGGCATGCAGCAGCGGGTTGCCATCGCCCGGGCCATCGCGTACGAGCCGAGCGTGCTGCTGATGGACGAGCCGTTCGCCGCCGTCGACGCCCAGACCCGGGCCGACCTCGAGGATCTGGTCCGGCAGCTGTGGCGCCGCCTCGGCGTCACCGTCCTCTTCGTCACCCACGACATCGACGAATCGGTCTACCTCGGCGAGCGCGTGCTGGTGCTGTCCAACCGGCCGACAGTCGTCCTGGAGGACGTCAAGATCGACCTGCCCGCCGACCGCAGCCAGCTCGAGACCCGGTCGTCGGCACAGTTCGCCGAAGCCCGCAGCCACGTGTACGAGCTGATCCAACTGGCCAAGAAAGGGCATCGACCAACGCACTGAAATAGCATGTCAGCTTCCGCCACCGCTGCACCGACGAGGACTTGATGAGCGACGTGTCTGCCGAACTGCGAGCCGCGATCCTGCGCGGGGAGTACGCCCCCCGCCAGCGGCTCATCGAGGCCGAGCTGGCCGAGCGGTTCGCCACCACCCGGTTCCTGCTCCGCAACGCTCTGAACCGGCTCGCCACCGAAGGCCTCATCGAGCTGCAACCGCACCGTGGCGCCCGGGTCCGGGAGATTTCGGTCGACGAGGCAATCGAGATCACCGAGATCCGGCGCGCGGTCGAGGGGCTGGTGGCGGCCCGCGCCGCGCAATGCGTCACCGACGACGAGATCAC
>DASWMR010000233.1:0-2889 GCA_036399635.1 Actinoplanes sp.
AGCCCCGCCGCGTCGAACGGCGCGAGACCCGAGATGGCGGCCGCGGCGGTCACCCGGCCGGGCAGCAGCGCCGCGCAGGCCAGCGCGTGCGGCCCACCGCCGGAGTGCCCGAACACCGCGAACTCGGCGACACCCAGCGCATCGGCGACCGCGGCGGCGTCGGCGGCGGCCGAGGCGATGTCGCGCCCCGGCAGCGGGGTGGATCCGCCGTATCCCGGCCGGTCGTAGGAGATGAACCGGACGCCGAGCCGCTCGGCGGCGGCGAACAGCGGCCGGGGCGGCGCGCCGATGTTCGGCGTCCCGTGGTGCCACATGACGACCCGGTCGCCGTCGCCCCAGTCGTAGGCGTGCAGCGTCCGCCCGTCCCCGCCCTTGACATCCAGCTCCGTGATCATCGGGTCAGGCTAGCGGAGGGGTGCGACAGACTCGTCCGGTCCGAAATCCGCGCGAGTTTGTCGTACCCCTGCGGCAGAGTGTCGGGCGTGACGACGCATACCGATCCCGCCCTGGAGACCTCCGACGAGGGTGCGCGCCCGGCCGAGCTGCACCGGTGGCTGCCCAGCTTCCTGGCGCTCGCCGCGATCTGGGGCACCAGCTTCCTGTTCATCAAGATCGGCGTCCGCGAGCTGCCGCCACTGTGGCTCACCTTCGGCCGGGTCGCCACGGGCGCGCTGACCCTGCTGGTGGTGCTGCTCGTCACCCGCGACCGGTTGCCTCGCGAGCCGCGGCTGTGGGCGCACCTGGCAGTGGTTGCGCTGATCGGTGTGGTGCTGCCGTTCACCCTCTTCGGCCTCGGCGAGCAGCGGGTCTCGTCGGTGCTCGCCGGCATTTGGAACGCGGCCACGCCACTGGTCGCGCTGCCGCTCGCGGTGCTGGCGTTCCGCACCGAGCGGATGACCGCGCGCCGGGCGGCCGGCCTCGGCATCGGGTTCGTCGGGGTGCTGGTCGTGCTCGCCGTCTGGCGCGACGTGGGCGGCTCCCAGCTCACCGGGCAACTCATGTGTTTCGGCGCCGCCATGTGCTACGCCGTCGCCATTCCGTACCAGAAGAAGTTCATCGCCGGACGCGCCGGCAGTGGCGTCTCGATCGCCGCAGCCCAGCTGTTGGCCGCGCTGGCCCAGCTGGCCGTGGTGGCGCCGCTGTTGGCCGGCGCACCGCCGAGCCCGACCGGGCTCTCCGCCGACGTGGTGCTCTGCGTGCTGGCCCTGGGCGCGCTCGGCACCGGGCTGGCGTTCGTGCTCAACTTCCGTGTGATCCGGGTGGCCGGCGCGAGCACGTCCACCTCGGTGACGTATCTGATGCCGGTGGTCGCCACCGTGGTCGGCGTGCTGATCCTGCACGAACACCTGCATTGGAACCAGCCGGTCGGCGCCGCCATCGTGCTGACCGGCGTGGCGGTCTCGCAGGGCATCGGCCTGCGGTGGTTCAGCCGCGCGGGTCGGTGACGGCGCCGAGGAAGGCGATGGTTCCGGTCTGCCGGTCGGAGATGGTGAAGGCGAACGGGCGGTCCACCCGGAACACCGTCCGGTCCGGGCGGGCCGCGGTGGGCATCCCCACGCCGGAGACGGCGGCGGCCTCGGTGCCGTGCTCATCGACGCGGATGTACGTCTTGTGCACGACCGTCTCCACATGCGGTGCCACCGGGGACATGGGCCGGAAATCGGCCCGCTCCGGGGCGAAGGCCGCAGCCATGCCCAGCCGCTGCAGCGGGCCGGACATCTCGCTCTTCCAACGCAGTTCGAAGCGCGGCAGCGCCAGTTCGTCGATGGTCTGCTCGGTGAGGCTGTCGACGGCCGCGCGCCACCGGGCGGCGTCGAGCGAGGCGACCACCTCGGTCAGCGAGGTGCCGTCGTCGGGCAGCAGGATCTCCATGCCGTAGCGGCCGTGTTCGCCGTAGGGCAGCCGCAGCATCCGGAACCCGTCGCGCTGCGCATAACCGAACTTCTCATTGGTCAAATGCATCATCGGTACGTCGGCAGACCCCGCACCGGGCAGCGTGAACCGCCCCGGTCGGGTGTTGCCCGGGTCGAACCGGGTCGTCCAAGCGCCCAGAAAGTAGACCGCGTTGAGCAGCACCAGCACCGTAGCCGGATCGGGCAGCCGCAGATCCGCGGCGATCTCGTCGATCAGGCCGTTGGTGTTCCGGGCGGCCCAGTCGTCGATCTTGCGGGCGGTGGCCGGCGATCCGAGGTCGCCCTGTTCGACGGTGGCGCCGAAGACGCGGCGTACGAAATCGCGGTAATCGTCCTCGAGTGGAGTGCCCGCATCCGCCCAGAGCGAGTCGGCCACCGACATCGTCACCTCGTCGGTGTCGGCCAGCGCCCGCAGGAGCGCACCGACGCGGACGTCCCGCCGGTCGCTCAAGTGCAGCACTTCGGCGATCTCCGCGGCGGTTTCGTCGTCCGCACCGGCCAGGAGCATCGCCAGCAGCACGGTCATCGACAACGGTGCGGTGATCGTGTTCTCCCCGGCGGCGGCTACCTCGCCGAACAGGTCGAACGCGAACGTGTTGACCGCCTGGCTCACCACCTGCGCATCGGTGGCCTGGAGATCGGCGACCAGCCGCGCGTCGATCCGCGCCGCGTCACCCGGCGGTGCCGGCTCGCCGCACCCGGCAAGCACCATCGCGCCGGCGACCAGAGCCGCCACCCATCGGGATCCACGCACAGCCAGACCTCCCCTTGTCCCACGGTTGGACGGGGGCAGTGCCACGATCGTTCCGGCAGATGGCGGAGAACCAACCGGACAACGGAGGCAACAGGTGTCGAACGGACGGGGAACAGTCCTGCTCACCGGCGTCGGGCGGCGCAGGTCGATCGCTGCCGGGCTCGCGGTCGCGCTGGCCGAGGACGGATGGGATCTCGTGCTCAGCTACTGGCGACCCTACGA
>DASWMR010000234.1:0-8272 GCA_036399635.1 Actinoplanes sp.
CGGCCCGGCCCAGTCCCGGGTGGCGCAGGTCGCGCACCGCGGGTTCCACCTGCTGGCCCGGCAGGTGCGCGGGTGAGCGACCTGACCGCAGTGCTGGACACCGCGGTGCGCGACACCCTCGCGTACGTGCGCACCGCCGACCCCGATGCCGGCGCCGAACTCGCCGGCCTGCGCCGCCGGGAGCTGACCCGCCCGTCGGTCGTGGTCGTCGGTGAGACCAAGCGCGGCAAGAGCTCGCTGATCAACGCGCTGCTCGGGGTGCCCGGACTGTCGCCGGTGGACGCCGCCGTGGCCACCGCCACCTACCTGCAGTTCGTGCCGGGCCCGGCGGCGGCGCGGGCGTGGCTGCCCGGCTCCGCCGACCCGATTGAGATCGACGGGCTCGCCGAGTGGGCGACCGGCGCGCACCACGCCCGGCGCATCGAGGTGAGCCACCCGGCGCCGCTGCTGCGCTACGTCAGCCTGCTCGACACCCCCGGCGTCGGCGGCCTCGACCCGGCGCACGCGGTGGTCGCCCTCGCCGCGGTGGACCGGGCGACCGCTCTGCTGTTCGTCGCCGACGCGTCCGCGCCGCTGTCCGCGCCCGAGCTGAGCTTCTTGGTCGCCGCGGCCGAACGGGTCGACGCGGTGGTCTTCGCCCTCACCAAGATCGACGCGTATCCGGGGTGGCGGCGCATCGCCGAGGACAACCGGGCGCTGCTACGCGCGCACGCCCCCCGGTTCGCCGAGGCGTCCTGGTTCCCGGTGTCGGCCAGCCTCGCCGAGCTTGCCGTGCAGGCCGGCCCCGGCGAACAGGCCGCCCTGGTCGACGCGTCGCGGATCGCCGAGCTGCAGCACGCCCTGGTCGAGCTGGCCGGCCGCGGCCACCAGCTGCAGCTGGCCAACGTGCTGCGCGCCGCCCGCGGCGAGTTGTCCCGGCTGGCGACGGCCGCCGCCGCCCGGGTCGCCGCCGCCGAGGCCGACCCGGCCCGCACCGCGCAGGTCCGCGCCGAGCGCTCCGCCCTGGCCGCCCGCAAACGCACCGAGTCGCGGCAGTGGACGCTGCTGCTGAGCACCGAGACGCAACGCGCCCGGGTCGCCGCCATCGGCGGGCTGCGCACCCGGATCGCCACCGTGCAGCAGGACTTCTCGGCCCGCATCGACACCGGCCGCGGCGACACCCTGACCGGCCTGCCCGAAGCCCTCGACCGGGAGTTGCAGGCCGTGGCCGTCGAGGCGTCGCAACAGCTGGAAAGCACCTTCGCCGAGGTCGGCGAGCGGGTCCTGGCGTCGGTGTTCGACGCAGGCGAACGGGCCGCGATGCTCGGCCCGTTGAACGCCACCCTGCGGCACACCCTGGCCGCCGCGCCGCCGCGCGACGGCTCCGGCGACAACGCGCTGATCGCGCTGTCGGCCGGCGGCATCGCGTTCATGGCCGGCCGCGGCGCGATGCTCGGCGCGTCGATGCTCGCCGCCGGCGGGCTGCTGGTCCCAGTCGCCGGGATCGGTCTGGGCCTGGCCGCCGGCGGGTACGTGCTGTGGCGCCGCCGCGTGCAGACCGACCGCCAGCAGGCCCGCATCTGGCTGCGCGACGTGCTCGGCGAGGCGCGCGCCGCGCTGGCCGACGAGATCGCCAACCGGTTCACCGACCTGCAGTACGCCCTGTCGGTGGCGGTCGGCGACGCGGTCGAGCGGCGGCTGCGCGACCTCGACGACCACCTGGCCGAGATCGACGCGGCGGCCGCCGAGGACGCAGCCGGCCGGGCCCGGCGCCGGGCCGCGGCCACCCAGGAACTGGACGGGGTACGCGCGCGGCTGCGCACCCTGGACGGCGTGCTGATCCGGGCGCGGGCGCTGACCCCCGCACCCGCCGAGGAGGAGACACGATGACGGATCACCACGACCTCGGCTACCCCGACGACGACCTGCCCTTCGGCGACCCGCACCCGTTCGAGCACGAGCAGCCGTACGAGCATGACCAGCCGTTCGACGAGCCCGCCCCGGACGTCTGGGACGAGCACCTCAGCGGCGCCGACACGCATCACGACCTGAGCGCCCCGGTCGTCGACGAACCCGTGCTCCCGGCGGACGACGTCCCCGCCGCGGACCCCTCGGTGGACGTGTTCCCGGCCGCCCTGGACGTCGGCGACCTGCCCGAACCGGTCGACGGCTTTCCCTGGATCGACACCGGCAGCCTGGGCGTCGCCGACCCGGCTCTGGTCGACGCCGACCCCACCGCCACCGACCCCACCGACACCGACCCCACCGACCGGGTACGCCCGGAGGAGCTGGCCGAGTACGCCGGCACTGAGCTGCCGCGCGGCGTGGACCCGTGGGCCGCCCTCGCCGACTCCGACGACCCCGCCACCAGTGCCCTGGCCAAGTGGTGGTCGCCGAACTAAGCGACATCATTGGCGCACCGGGGACGATCCGCTACTCTCCTGCCCGTGCGGGCAAACCGCCCGGTATCCCAGGAGGTCATCCCGCATGGACGTCAGCGAGTCTCCGCAGGTGGCGCCGGCTGCGGGTGGCAGCACCAGGCGCGAGCGCACCGGCTGGTACTTCTACGACTGGGCCAACTCCGCCTTCTTCACCACGGTGCTCACGGTCTTCCTCGGGCCGTTCTTGACCAGCGTCACCAAGACCGCCGCGGGCTGCCAGCTCGGCGCCGACGACTGCACCGCCCGGGTGCACCCGCTGGGCATCGCGGTGGCGGCCGGCTCCTTCTTCCCGTACATCGTCTCGCTGTCGGTGTTCCTGACGGTGTTCGTGCTGCCGGTGATGGGGGCGATCGCCGACCGGGCACCCCGCAAGAAGCCGCTGCTGGCCACCACCGCGTTCATCGCCGCCGCGGCCACCATGGCGATGGGGTTCGTGACCGGCGACCGGTACCTGCTCGGCGGCCTGCTGTTCCTGATCGCCAACATCGCCGGCGGCGCGTCGATCGTGGTCTACAACTCGTTCCTGCCGCAGCTGGCCGGCCCCGACGAGCGTGACAAGGTGTCCAGCCGCGGCTGGGCCCTCGGCTACCTCGGCGGTGGCCTGCTGCTCGCGCTCAACCTGGTCGCCGTCACCGTCCTGTCGGTCGACGGCGACGACCAGCGGACCCTCGACATCGCCCGGTGGTGCATCGTCAGCGCCGGGGTGTGGTGGGCGGCGTTCACCCTGATCCCGCTGGCCTGGCTGCGCGAGCACCCAGGTGCGGCGAGCGCGGCGGCCCGCGGCAACGTGCTGCTCGACGGCTTCCGGCAGCTCGGGCACACCGTCAAGAGCCTGCGGGCGTACCCGCTGACGTTGTTCTTCCTGCTCGCCTACCTGATCTACAACGACGGCATCCAGACCGTGATCGCCCTGGCCAGCCAGTACGGCACCGAGGAACTCGACCTCGGCCAGTCCACCCTGATCATCACGATCCTGATCGTGCAGTTCCTCGCGTTCGGCGGTGCGCTGCTGCTCGGCGCGCTGGCCGCCCGGATCGGCGCCCGCAAGACCATTCTGATCAGCCTGGCGCTGTGGCTGGTGGTGGTGACCGCCGCGTACTGGCTGCCGGCCGGCAAACCACTGTGGTTCATGCTGCTGGGTGCCGCCATCGGCCTGGTGCTCGGCGGCAGCCAAGCGCTGAGCCGCAGCCTGTTCTCTCAGCTCATCCCCGAAGGCCGTGAGGGCGAGTACTACGGCTTTTACGAGATCAGCGACAAGGGCACCAGCTGGCTCGGCCCGCTGCTGTTCGGCGTGGTCTTCCAGGTCACCGGCAGCTACCGCTCCGGCATCATCTCCCTGGTGATCTTCTTCCTGGTCGGTGGCGTCCTGCTCGCCCTGGTGCCGGTCCGCCGCGCCATCGCCGCCGCCGGGAACACACCCCCCAGACTGCTCTGATGGACATCATCATCGACCCGGCGTCCGCCACCGCACCGTACGAGCAGGTCCGGTTGCGCATCGCGTCGCTGGCCGCCGAGGGTGCGTTGCCGGCCGGCACGAAGCTGCCACCGGTGCGCACCCTCGCCACCGACCTGGGCCTGGCCGCCAACACGGTGGCCCGCGCCTACAAGGAACTGGAGGCGGCCGGCCTGGTGGAGACCCGCGGGCGGCTCGGCACGGTGGTCACCGCCCGCGCCGCGGGCACCTCCCGGCAGGCGCAACAGGCCGCCGAGGCGTACGCGGCGCGGACCCGCGCCCTGGGCGTCTCGCCGGAAACCGCGCTCGCGCTGGTCCGCGCTGCCCTGCAGAACCCCTAGAGACCCTCGCGCGGCAGGAATCCCGGATGCACGTCGTCGCCCGGCATCGCGAACCACGGCGGGGCGTCCACCGCCGCCGTGGTCTCGATCCGCAGCTTCACCAGCTCACTGACGTCCGGCATCTCGTCCGGGGCGAACCAGCCCACCTCCAGCGACTCGTCACCGTCCGGGCGCGCCGCACCGCCGACCGCCCGGCACCGGAACCACACCGCCAGGTATTCGCACTGGTCACCGTTCGGGTAGACCGAGCTGTGCATGGCGACCCCGCCGAGCCGCTCCACCACCGCGTGCACCCCGGTCTCCTCGAAGACCTCACGGACCGCCGCCGCGGCCGGCTGCTCCCCCGGGTCGATCATCCCGGCCGGCAGCGACCACCGGCCGGTGTCGGAGCGCCGCTGCAGCAGGATCCGGCCGTCGTCGTCACGCACGACGGCGCTGGCACCAGGCAGCAGAAGCAGATCGTGCCCGACAAACTCGCGCAGCCGAGTGATGTACGGAGAAATCGCCATGCCGCAACGCTAATCAATCAACGTCCGTCGAACGGTCACCCCACCGGCAGGCGGTCCATCCGCGCAGCGTGGCAGGGATCGTCGAGTCGAATGTGCGATCGGCGGTGGCGGTGTCGAGGGCCCCAGCCAACTCGAGGGTCACCAGCCCGTGCAGGGTCACCCAGAGAGAAAGGGCGATGGCGGGCAGGTCGCCGGTGAGCAGGGCGGCCGACCGGGCACGATCGATCGCATCGAGTAACGGTCGGATGGGATCGGTGGTGGCGACCGGGCCGCCGGGGTCGAACGTCTGGACGCCGCCGAACAGGACCGTGTAGAGGTGCGGGTTCCGGCGTGCCCATTGCCGGTACGTCGCCGCGAGGGCCTGGATGTCGGCGAGTGGCTCGGCGGAGGCCGCTACCGCCGACAATCCCTGGAACAAGCCGGATACGGCTCTGGTGCGTACCTCGCCGATCAACGCGTCTTTGCTGCCGAACAGCGTGTAGACCGCCGCCGTCGCCGTGCCGGCCGCCGCAGCTAGGGCGCGGACGCTGATCGACTCGCGGGGACGGGTCGCCAGCATCTCAGTCGCGGTGTGCAGCAACCGGTCCTTCACGGCGTCGTCGTTGGTTCTCGGTCGGCCCACACCGACCAGCGTAGGGCTTTCCGCCCCGCTGCCGTCCGCGGGTTCCGGATGGCGCAACCGTAACGATACAGTGTTTTGAAACGCTGTTTTAAAACTCTGGGAGTGCCCATGCGAAGATCCCTGGTCCGTGCTGCCGCTCGCCTGTGCCTCGCCACGGTCGCCGCCACAGCCCTCGTCGTACTGTTTCTCGTACTCGTCGTTGCGAGCGATGGGGCGGGCAGCGGACTTGCCGGATGGCTTGTCACCTCCTCCGTGGGAACCGCGGCCGCGCTGTGGCTCAGCCGACGTCATACCCGGCGCGGACGGCTGAACCGACTGCTACCGGTGGCGGCCGCCGCGGCGCTGACAGCTTCGGTATGCATCCCTACCCTCCCCACGCATCGGCGTGACCTCGCCGATCTCCCGTTCGTGGCGACGCAGCACTGGAGCCTGACCACCGGGAGCCGGATCGCGGTGTACCACTACCCGCCGGCCGTCGGCGTCCCACCGCACCCGACCCCCCTGGTCTACCTGCACGGCGGGCCGATCCGCGGCATCTCCCTGCTCGACCACCGGTTCCTGCAGCTACTGGCGCAACAGGGCTACGCCGTCTACGCCTACGAACAGGCCGGGGGCGGCCGCAGCGACCTGCTCCCCATGGCGCAGTACACCATCGACCGGCTGGTCCGCGACCTCGCAGCGTTCGCCGACAGACTGGACCAAGGCCCGGTCGACGTCCTCGGGTTCTCCTCCGGAGCGGTCGTACTCACCCGCGCCTTAGCCGACCCCCACATCGCCGCCCGCGTGCACCGCGCGGTCATCGCCGAACCCGGCCCGATAGACGGACCGACCGCCGGGGTCAGCGGGCACCAGGGCAGGCAATCCGCCCGCGACCTCGCGCCGGCCCCGTCGGGGTCCCGGTCGACGTACCTCCCCCGATACGGTGTGGCCTTCGGTCTCATGCGGTTCGGGCTGCTGGGACTCGACAACGGTCTGATCGGGCAGGCCGAAGGGGTCAACGCCTTCACGGCTGCCGACCTGGGCAGTGACACGGCGTCCGCCTATTGTGCGCGAGACGCGCACCGCATTCCTGCCGAGGACAGCGCGCAGAACTTCTCCTTCAACGCCGCCGCCAGCCTCCACGTCCGGCAGACGATCATCGACTCCCCGGCCATCACGCCGCAGCTGAGGCTCTCCAGCACTCCCACGATGCTGATGATCGCCGAATGCTCGGCCCAGGTCCGACAATGGCAAACCGCCATCCTCGCCGCCGACCCCGGCGTCCAGCGAACTCAGTACATGCCCGGGGTCGGACACCACATGTGGAACGGACTAGACGACAACAATCAACGAGCCGCCGCCGTCATCGCCACCTTCCTCAAGAACCGACCAGCGCCCCTACCGAACTACCCGACGCGCACCGACATCCCGGCCTTCCTCCACAGCAGGAAATGACAACTCCGGAACGAGGCGCGCGTGCAAGCAGGGCGCGGCTGAACGTCCAGCGGGAGACGCCCATCTTGCCGGCGGCGTCACTGCGCCTCGATCGTGCCCGTCACGAGCAGGGCCATCAGCACCAGGCCCAGCACCACCCGGTAGACGATGAAGATGCTGTAGGAGTGCCGGGAGATGAACCGCAACAACCAGTTCACCGAGAAGTACGCGACCACGAAACTCACCGCCGTCGCCACCAGCGTGTTGACCCAGCCCACCCCGGCCGAGATGTTGCCGAACTCCTCGTAGCCCTGCAGCAGCGACGCGCCCAGTAGCGCCGGCACGGACAGGAAGAACGACAGCTTCGTGACGGTGACCCGGTCGAAGTCGCGCAGCAGACCGGCCGACATGGTGGCACCGGAGCGGGACACCCCGGGGATCACCGCGAGGCACTGCACCAAGCCGATGATCAGTGAGTCCTTCCAGGTCACGTCGTCCTCGTGGCGGATCTGGGTGGCCGCCCGGTCGGCGAACGCCATCACCGCGCTCCAGACGATCAGCGCCCCGGCCACGAACCACAGGCTGCGCAACGTCGTCTCGATGGTGTCCTTGAACAGCAGGCCGGCGATCACGATCGGGATCGACCCGGCGATCACCGCCCAGCCGAACCGGTAGTCCGGGTTGTCCCGCGCCCCGGCCGAGAACACCCCGCGGAACCAGGCCGGCACCACCCGGCCGATGTCCTTGGCCAGAAACAGCACCGTGGCCAGCACCGCACCCGACTGGATGATCACGGTGAACGCGGTGACGTCCGGGTCATCCAGGGCGTACCCGAGCAGTTTCTCCACGATGGTCAGATGGCCGGTGCTCGACACGGGCAGGAACTCGGTGAAGCCCTCGATCGCACCGAGCAGCACCGCTTCGAAGATGTTCACAACCCCGACCCCGCCGTTGATCTCAAGCCGACCGGGGTGAGCATAGGGGCAGCCGTCACCCCCCGCCGCGCCGGACCCGCGCGGCGGCGATCGTGTACGCCGGATCACGGTCCAGGCTGTGCCGGTCCCGGTCGTAGCGCCGGGTGGTCCGCGGGTCGGCGTGCCCCATCGCGTCCTGCACGTCCTCCAACGCCACCCCCTCCGAGCGGGCCGCCGTGGCGAACGCGTGCCGCAGCGAGTGCGGCGACAACCGCTGCGCCCCGGCGATCCCGGCCTGCCCGGCCAGCCTGCGCACCAGCCGGAACACGGCGTACCGGTCGAGGCGCGCCCCGCTCGAGGTCACGAACAACGGCCCGTCCGGCGCGTCCCGCTCGCGCAGATAGTCGTCCAGCGCCGCGGCCGCGTCCGGAGTCAACACCCGCCGCCGCGGCCGGCCGCCCTTGCCGACGAACCGCACCGTCCGGTGCCCGCGCTCCCAACCCACGTCACCCAGGTCCAGCCCGACCACCTCACCCACCCGCAACCCCAGGTCGGCGAGCAGGGTGATCACCGCCCGGTGCCGCGGCCCGGCCGCGCTCG
>DASWMR010000235.1:0-5402 GCA_036399635.1 Actinoplanes sp.
CAATAGGAGACGTTGTGCGGGGCGTTGCCGCGCACCGCGACCGGGCCGCTGTAGGTGCGCCACTGGCCGTCGTCGATCCGGTAGCGGATGGACGCCACACCGGAAGCGGCATCCCGCGCTGTCAATGCCACCCGGAAGTCCCGGCCGAACGCCGTCACCCGGGCGGATGCCGTCGGCGGCTCGAGGTCCACCTTGACCGGCACGGTGGCCGGCTCGCTGACGATCAGGTTGGCGCCGCGGGCACGGTACTTCACCGGGTACCTTCCGGCCGGCAGCGCAACCGGTTCGGCGTACGTGGCCCAGGGACCGTCCCCCAGGGCGTACTCGACCTCGCTGTTGCCCGATCCGCCGGTGAGGGTGAGCGTCGCACCCTGCCCGTACCACCCGCCGGCGCCCGGCGCGGAGACGTGCGGCCTCGGCAACTTCCCGGTGTACGCGAGCGGGTCGATGCTCTTCAGCGTGGGCACCACCGGCTTGATCGTCCCGTCGGCGTTGAAGACCAGGCGGTCGATAGTGGATTCGCGGTTGGTGCCGTTGCCGCCGGGGATGGCGAAGCGGTGGTAGACGATGTACCAGTCGTCGGTGCCGGGCGCCTGGATGATCGAGCTGTGGCCGGTGCCGAGGATGCCCAGCGCCGGGTTCTTCTGCAGGATCACGCCGCGCGCGGTGAACGGGCCGTACGGGGTGGCCCCGGTGGCGTAGCCGACGCGGTAGTTCTCGCTGCGGGTGTCGTCGATCGAGTAGGTCAGGTAGTAGACGCCGTTCCGCTTGTTCATGAACAGGCCCTCGCGGAAGTCGGTCAGGCCGGTGATGGTCTGTCGCTTGCTGACGTCGATCGAGACCATGTCGGGGTTGAGCGGTGCCACGTACGCCGTGCTGTTGCCCCAGTAGAGGTAGCTCTGCCCGTCGTCGTCGGTGAAGACGGCCGGGTCGATCTGCTGGCCGCTGCCGTAGTCCGCCTTGTTGATCAGCGGAGCGCCCGAGTCGGTGAACGGGCCGGTCGGCGAGTCCGACACCGCCACGCCGATGCTCTGCGCGGCGCAGAAGTAGAAGTAGTATTTGCCGTCCTTATACGCGGCAGCGGGCGCCCAGGCGTTGGTCTTCCCCCACGACACGTTGGCCAGATCCAGGATCGTGCCGTGCTTGGTCCAGTGCGCCAGGTCCTTCGACGACCACACGGTGAAGGTGGTGCTGCCCCAGTTCGGCGAGCCGTCCGTGGTCGCGTAGATGTAGTAGGTGTCGCCGAAGCGCACCACGTTCGGGTCGGCGTAGAGCCCGGGCAGCACCGGTGACCGCATGACCTGAGCGGTGACCAGGTAGGAGCGGGTCGCCCCGGCCGGGCTGGTGACGGTGATCCGCCGCGGCCGCGACCAGTCGTGGCCCTGCGCGCCGGTCAGCGTGGAGCCGGGCGGGACGGTGAAGACCGGGTGCAGGCGGCGAGGGTCGGTGCCGGGCTTCAGCGGCAGCGCGATGGTGCCGGCCGCACTGTCGATGGGTGCCGCCACCTTCAGGCTGTCGAGCTGCACCCCGGTGACGATCGTGGCGTTCGCCCCGGTGGTGGCGATCTCGGCGGCCGGCAGCGCCCGGTTGAAGATCCGGAAGTCGCGCATCTTGCCGCGGAAGTACTTGTCGCTGCTGAAGACCGAGCGGCCGATGTAGTTGGCCTTGGTGATGCCGCCGCCGATCGAGCCCGGGGTCAACGTGGCCGCGGTGTTCTCGGCGACCTTGCGGCCGTCAAGGTACAGCGTCGCGGTGCCGCCGCCCAGGGTGTACGTGAGGGTGCGCCACGACCCGCGGGAAAGCGCGGTGCCGCTGGTGGCGTTCTGCTCGGTGCTCCAGTTGCCCGAGGCGATCGCCGCCCGGTACGCGCTGTCGCCGGTGCTGAACACATAGCCGTTGCCGGCGCCGGCCGGCGTGGTGTTGCCGAGGCCCCAGAGGAAGTACGGCGTCGCCTGCGCCGGGTCGACCCACACCTCGGCGAAGACGGTCATCGCGGAGAGCCCGGCCATCGCGTTGTCGGGCAGCCGGACGTGGTCGTCGGTGCCGTCGAAGGTGAGGCTGCCGTCGGCCGCCGACGCGCCACCGGCCAGCACCGCGTCATTGCCGTTGCCGGACGCGTCGGCCACCGTGGTGCCCGATGCCGTGCCGAGGTCGTAGCGCGCGATGAGGCCGTCGGGCTGCACGGGTAACGGATCCGGTGCAGGAGTAGGCGGATATCCGGCGGTGATCCGGTCGAGCTCGGCCTTGGTCACCGGCAGCACGGTGCCGTGCCGCGGGCTGGTCGGCAGCGAGTAGCTCGCCGGCACCTGCCAGTCCGGCTTGTCGAGGTCGTCGGTGCCGAGCGGGATGTAGCCGCGCTTGCCGTACTCGTCGACGAACAGATAGAACGTCGATCCCGACTCGTCGCCGGGGTTCGCCCGGAACACCGTCGGGCCCTCCACGTTGGCGGTGCCGGCCGCCTTACCGATGCACGAGCCCTCGATGGTCCAGGCCGGGTTCGCCGGGTCGAACGCCGGGTCCGCCACGTCGTCGACCGCGACCAACGACTCGGACCGCTCCTGGATGATGTCGCTGCAGCCGGTGACCGCGCCCTCGTCCTTGGTGAAGCGGTGGTACACACCGTTGTCGGCGATCACCGTGCTGTCGATCCGGGAGGCGCCGAAGTCCTGCCAGATCTTCGGCTCGCTGAACGTGACGAAGTCCTGGGTGGTGGCGTAGAGCATCCGGTTGTACGAGGTACCGGTGTGCCCGGTGTCCGACTCGGCGTAGAGCTTGGACGCCCAGAACACGACGTACGCGCCGAGCTCGGTCGACCAGAACGCCTCCGGCGCCCAGGTGTTGCCGGCCGTGGGCGGAGACACCTGCACGTGCCGCTGCTGACCCCAGTTGACCAGGTCGGTGGACTCCCAGACCTCGATCGAGCGGCTGCCCTGGCGCTGCGCGGCGTCCCAGCTGGTGCCGCTACCGATGGACAGGTCGGTGGCGATGAGGAAGAACTTGTCACCCGCCGGCGAGCGGATCAGGAACGGGTCGCGCAGCCCGGTGGTGCCGAGGGTGGAACTGAGCACCGGATTGCCGCCGTTGAGCTCGGTCCACTGCAGCGCGTTGTTGCCCTTGCTGGCCGCGAAGTGGATCTTCTCCCCGGCGACGCTGTCACCGGTGAAGTAGGCGAAGACGTAACCGGCCAACGGGTCGGCGGCCGAGGCCGCGGAGGCTGGCACGACGGCGGCCGCGCTCACCAGCAGGAAGAAGAAGACGACGACGCGGGACAACACTCGGCGGGCGGCAGCAAGCATGGCACTTCTTCTCCTACAGGGGGGATTCACACCAGCCGCCATCGCTGGTTGTCGCCGGAATTCGCCAGCCAGAGGTCGACCGCGGCATCGTCGCCGGTGGCCTGGCCGCCCACCTCGATCAATCGGCCGGTGCTGACATTGACGAGAGTGTAGGTGCCGTCGCCCGTCGTGGAAAGGATCCACTGCGCGGCGGGCGGCGCCTTCTTCGAGACCGGCGCCAGGGTAAGGGTCGGCCCGTCGGCGGCGAGCCAGCGGTTGCCGGTGGCGACGGTGTAGCGGGCCCGCTCGGAGTAGCCACCGGCCACCCGGTCGATCTGCCACACCTGAGCGGCGTCGGCCGGGTCGTCGGTGCGGATCACGGCGCCGTCGCCGGTGGCGGTGAGCGACTTTTTGCTCTGCACACCGACGAGCCGGCGACTCTGCGACTGCGGGAGCGGCGCCACCCCGGAGACTCCGTCGACCAGGAACGTGGTCACGGATTGCGCGGGAACCTCGATGCGGGCGGTGCGGTCGCGCACGGTCACTTGCCTGCCGCGCTGCAGCGCGCCGTCGGCGCTGGTCACGACCGGGGTCACCGTCGCGTCGCGGGTCACCCTGCGGAATCCGGAAAGATCAACCTGCACGGTACGCGGCTCGGTCGTGGAATTGACGTGCACGATGCTGGCCGTACGGCCGCCGGTGAGCGCGGCGACGCTGGCGGTGTCCCCGGTTTTGATCAGCCGGTCGCCGGGCCGGATGTAGTGGGTGAAGTTGCGCGCCGTGTGGAACTTGGTGTTCGGGTAGATCGGGCACGTCTGCAGCGTGTCGGCCGCGGTGCAGTCGAACGGGACCTGGATGCTGCCCCAGTTGGCGCCGACCGCCGACTCGCCGCCCGGCGACATGTTGTCGTAGTCCTCGACCGGCTGCCAGAACATCCAGGCCGACGGCTCCAGCTCGCGCAGGTCGTCGACCATCTGCTGGGCCAGCCCGAGGCCCGGCACCATGCTGGCGAAGTCCTGCCCGGTGAGCCAGGAACCCTCGACCTCACTCATCCACAGCGGCTTGTTCTCGCCCTTGGCGATGTCGCGCACGGTGGTGCGCTTCGCGGTCCCGTACGTGTGCACGTTGAGCTGGGACACCAGGTCGCGCACGTCCGGGCCGTACGCGTTCCAGTTCGTCGCGAACGTGCCGGGGTTCGTCTCGTCCATCGCGGAGACCTGGGCGCCGCTGTGCGTCGCCCGCAGCCGCGCGGCCAGCGCCCGGATGATCTGCTCCTGCAGCGCCGGCCCGGCGTGCGCACCCTCCTGCCGGCCGGCGACCGGGTTGCCGTCGGGGCCCAGCCGGGTGCTCCAGTAGCTGGTGTTCGGCTCGTTCAGCGGCTCGATCGTGTCGACCTTGATGTGGTGCGCCCGCTCCAGCTCGCGGGTGACCCCGACCAGGTACGCGGCGAAGTCGTCGACGGTGTCGGCGCGGATCTGGTCGGTGGTGCCGTCGAAGCCGCCGGAGACGTAGCCGCTGACCGTCTGGAACCACGGCGGCGAGTTGCTGAACGTCTCCCACCGGTCGACGTCGCGCTTGATCCGATCGACCCACCACCGCTGGGCCGGGTCGGCGGCGAGGTTCCAGTCTGCCGGGTCGTCCGCGTCCCACCAGTCGGTGTCGGTGCGGGTGGTGCCGGCCGGCGCCTGCCACCAGCCCGGCACCGCTCCCCCGGGCCGCAGGTAGTCCGGCACGTCGGGCGCGTTGCCGCCGCCGATGTTGTAGCGGGCGATGTTGAGGTTCAGCCCGTCGTCGCCGAAGAGCAGGGCGGCGAGCCGGTTACGGATCTCGTCGGGATAGCCGCCGGTGGCATGCGCGAACCAGGCGAGGCTGGTGCCCCAGCCCTGGAAGGCATCGCCCTGATAGGACGGATCAGGCCGGACGGTGACCACCGTTTCGGCCGCGGCGGCGGGAACTGCCGGGACGACGGCGAGAGCTCCGGCGGCAAAGACCGCGATCAGGCGACGTACGCGGGTGTGCCGTTGCATGATCGACGGTCCTCCTAGCGGTCGCCGCGGGGCCAACCAGGCACGTGCGACATCGGATGAACACAATGGGGAAATGTTTGCGTAAACATTGACGCCGAGT
>DASWMR010000236.1:0-8906 GCA_036399635.1 Actinoplanes sp.
CCCGCACTGCCCGGTCTGCGGCGAGCGGATCAGCCGGCAGACGCCGCAGCAGATCGTCGACCGGGTGCTGGCGATGCCCGAGGGCACCCGCTTCATGGTGCTCGCCCCGGTGATCCGCGGCCGCAAGGGTGAATATCTCGACCTTTTCGCCGAGCTGCAGGCCAAGGGCTACGCCCGGGCCCGGGTGGACGGCGTGGTGCACCCGCTGACCGAGCCGCCGGCGCTGAAGAAGCAGGAGAAGCACACCATCGAGGTGGTGGTCGACCGGCTCAGCGTGAAGACGGGCAGCAAACAGCGGCTCACCGACTCGGTCGAGGCCGCCCTCGGTCTGGCCGGCGGCATCGTCCTGCTCGACTTCGTCGACCTGCCGGAAGACGATCCGGCCCGGGAACGGCGCTTCTCCGAGCACCTGGCCTGCCCGAACGATCACCCGCTCGCCATCGAGGACCTGGAACCGCGGGTGTTCTCCTTCAACGCGCCGTACGGCGCGTGCCCCGAGTGCACCGGCCTGGGCACCAAGAAGGAGGTCGACCCCGAGCTGCTGGTCCCGGATGTGGAGCGCAGCCTGCGCGAGGGTGCTATCCAGCCGTGGTCCGGCGGCACCACCCAGGAATACTTCCTGCGTCTGTTGGAGGCCCTGGCCAGCGCGGAGAAGTTCTCGGTCGACACGCCCTGGCGGCAACTGCCAGCCCGGGCGCACAAGACGATTCTGTACGGCGCGGAAGACCAGGTCCACGTCCGGTACCGCAACAAGTACGGCCGCGAGCGGTCCTACTACACCGGCTTCGAGGGCGTGGTGCAGTGGCTCGAGCGGCGGCACAACGACACCGAAAGTGACTGGTCGCGCGACAAGTACGAGGGCTACATGCGCGACGTGCCGTGCTCGGTCTGCGGCGGTGCCCGCCTCAAGCCCGAGGTGCTGGCCGTGACGATCGCCGGCAAGAGCATCGCCGAGGTGTGCAACCTGTCGGTGGGGGAGTGCGCCGACCTGCTGTCCACCATCGAGCTCGACGACCGGCAGAAGATGATCGCCGAGCGGGTGCTGAAGGAGATCAACGCCCGGCTGCGGTTCCTGGTCGACGTCGGTCTCGACTATCTGTCCCTCGACCGCGGGGCGGGCACCCTCTCCGGCGGCGAGGCGCAGCGCATCCGGCTCGCCACCCAGATCGGGTCCGGCCTGGTGGGCGTCCTCTATGTGCTCGACGAGCCGTCGATCGGTCTGCACCAGCGCGACAACCACCGGCTCATCGAGACCCTGATCCGGCTGCGCAACCTGGGTAACACGCTGATCGTGGTCGAGCACGACGAGGACACCATCCGCACCGCCGACTGGATCGTCGACATCGGTCCCGGCGCCGGCGAGCACGGCGGCCACATCGTGCACAGCGGTTCGGTCGAGGGCCTGCTGAAAAACAAGCAGTCGCCGACCGGGGCATACCTGTCCGGCCGCAAGTCGATCCCGACGCCGGCCACCCGCCGCCCGCAGACGGCCGGCCGTGAGCTGGTCGTGCAGGGCGCGCGCGAGCACAACCTGCGCAACCTGACGGTCGGCTTTCCGCTCGGCCAGTTCATCGCGGTCACCGGGGTCAGCGGCTCGGGCAAGTCGACGCTGGTCAACGACATCCTCTACACCGTGCTGGCCAACCAGGTGAACGGCGCCCGGCTGGTGCCCGGCCGGCACACCCGGATCTCCGGCCTGGAGAACGTGGACAAGGTCGTCGGTGTCGACCAGTCGCCGATCGGGCGCACCCCGCGGTCCAACCCGGCGACGTACACCGGGGTCTTCGACAACGTTCGCAAGCTGTTCGCCGAGACCACCGAGGCCAAGGTCCGCGGCTACGGTCCCGGCCGGTTCTCGTTCAACGTCAAGGGCGGTCGGTGCGAGAACTGCGCGGGCGACGGCACCATCAAGATCGAGATGAACTTCCTGCCGGACGTCTATGTCCCGTGCGAGGTGTGCAAGGGCGCGCGGTACAACCGGGAGACGCTCGAGGTGCACTACAAGGGCAAGACCATCTCCGAGGTGCTGGAGATGCCGATCGAGGAGGGCGCCGAGTTCTTCCAGGCGATCCCGGCGATCCACCGGCACCTCAAGACGCTTGTCGACGTGGGCCTCGGCTACGTGCGGCTGGGCCAGCCGGCGCCGACTCTGTCCGGTGGCGAGGCGCAGCGCGTCAAGCTCGCCTCCGAGCTGCAGAAGCGGTCCACCGGCCGCACCGTGTACGTGCTCGACGAGCCCACCACGGGCCTGCACTTCGAGGACATCCGCAAGCTGCTCCTGGTGCTCAACGGCCTGGTCGACAAGGGCAACACGGTGATCACGATCGAGCACAACCTGGACGTCATCAAGAACGCCGACTGGCTGATCGACATGGGCCCCGAGGGCGGCAACAAGGGTGGCCTGGTGCTGGCCACCGGCACGCCCGAGGAGTTGGCCGAGGTGCCGGAAAGCGCCACCGGCCAGTTCCTGCGGCACACGCTGGGCCTCACCGGCGAGCCGGCCGGGGCGTCCGCCGCGGTGGCCCGGGCCGCCAAGGCGAACGGCACCCCGAAAGCGGTCGCCAAGCCGCGGGCCACCCGCTCCCGGGCGAAGACCGCGGTCTGACCCATTCAGCAAGGTCACAGGTAACTGGTAGCTACGGCGCCCGGCCGACGTATTAGTGTCGGCCGGGCGCTGGCGCGTGCGTCAACAACGCACAAACTGGCCCGGCAAACGCATACAAACCCGAAGGTTCCGCCGCCCTTGCGGCGGATAATTTCGCGGTACGCCTGAACCCAGGCGGCCGCGAGAGCGTATTCAGCAGCGACGCCGCGTGACGAACTCATGCGCACCAGGCACTGGAGGGCAACCATGACAGACATGCAGACGACCGACGGCGAGCTACGCGACGAGGCGCCCTGCCACTCAGCCGCGACCTCGACCCGGCGTTGCGTGTTGTTCGGCGCCGGCGCGGTCGGCGCCACGGTGGTCCTGGCAGCGTGCGGCACCGACTCCTCGACCACCAACAGCAACGGCACTGACTTCACCGACAAGCCGGCGCCGGCCGGCAGCACGGCGGCGGGCGGCGGCAGCACCGGCGGTTCGACCAGCGGCGGCGGCACCGGCAGCGTGCTGGCCGCGACGGCCGATATTCCGCAGGGCGGCGGCATCATCGCCGGCGAGCTCGTGATCACCCAGCCGGTGGCCGGCACCTACAAGGCGTTCAGCAAGGTCTGCACGCACGCCGGCTGCGACGTCAACAAGGTCGACGGCGGCGTGATCAGCTGCCCGTGCCACGGGAGCAAGTTCTCGATCGACACCGGCGAGCCGACCGCCGGGCCGGCCAACACCGCACTCCCGGAGACCAAGGTCAAGGTGGACGGCCAGAACATCGTCGCCGCCTGAGCTTTCCGGCCGGAGGTCCGCCTGAGCTTTCCGGCCGGGGGTCCGCCTGAGCTTTCCGGCGGGGGGTCCGCCTGAGCTTTCCGGCCGGAGGTCCGACGCCGTGGCGGCGGCAACGGACCTCCGGTCGGATAATCATGTCAGTCCCCCGCACTACTGTTGGTTCCGTGCCAGACCCGTCCACCTACCGTCCGGCGCCGGGGAGCATTCCCGAGGCTCCCGGCGTCTACCGTTTTCGTGACCCGGCCGGCCGCGTCATCTACGTGGGCAAGGCGAAAAACCTCCGCAATCGGCTGAATTCCTACTTCGCCGACACCTGGTCGCTGCACGCGCGCACCCAACAGATGGTGACCACCGCCTCCAGTGTGGATTGGGTCACTGTCGGCACCGAGGTCGAGGCGCTCCAGCTCGAGTTCTCCTGGATCAAGGAGTTCGATCCGCGCTTCAACGTCAAATACCGGGACGACAAGTCCTATCCCTTCCTCGCCGTCACGTTGAACGAGGAGTTTCCCCGGCTCCAGGTGATGCGCGGCGCGAAGCGTAAGGGCGTGCGTTACTTCGGCCCCTATTCGCACGCCTGGGCCATCCGCGAGACCCTCGACCTGCTGCTCCGCGTCTTCCCGGCCCGCACCTGCTCGGCCGGCGTGTTCAAGCGGTCCGGCCAGATCGGACGTCCCTGCCTGCTGGGTTACATCGGCAAGTGCTCGGCGCCGTGTGTCGGCCAGGTGAGCGCCGCGGAGCACCGGGTGATCGTCGACGACTTCTGCGACTTCATGGCGGGCCGCACCGACACGTTCGTGAAGCGCCTCGAGCGCGAGATGCTGCAGGCCTCCGAGCAGCTCGACTTCGAGCAGGCGGCCCGGCGGCGCGACGACATCGCCGCCCTGCGCCGGGCCATGGAGAAGCAGACTGTGGTGTTCGGCGACGGCACCGACGCCGACGTGGTCGCGTTCGCGGAGGACCCGTTGGAGGCCGCTGTGCAGGTCTTCCACGTCCGCGACGGCCGGGTCCGCGGTCAGCGCGCCTGGATGGTGGAGAAGGTGGAAGACCTGAGCACCGGCGACCTGGTGCACCACTTCTGCACGCAGATGTACGGCGAGGCGGAGGGTGAGGGCGACGTGCCGCGTGAGCTGCTCGTGCCCGCCCTGCCCTCGGACGCGCCGGCGCTGGCCGACTGGCTCTCCGCCCATCGGGGCAGCCAGGTGAGCCTGCGGGTGCCGCAGCGCGGCGACAAGCGGTCGCTGATGGAGACGGTGGCCCGCAACGCCGGCGAGGCCCTGCAGCGGCACAAGTTGCGCCGGGGCACCGACCTGACCACCCGCAGCAAGGCGCTCGACGAGATCGCCGAGGCGCTCGGCATGGAGTCGGCACCGCTGCGGATCGAGTGTTTCGATGTCTCCCAGATCCAGGGCACCGACGTGGTGGCGTCCATGGTGGTCTTCGAGGACGGCCTGCCGCGCACGAGTGAGTACCGCCATTTCGTCGTCCGCGGCAACCCGGACGGCAGCGGCACCGACGACCTGGCCGCGATGAGCGAGGTGATGCGGCGGCGGTTCGCGCGCTTCCGCGCCCGCCCGGGCGCCGACGCCCCGCGCGACACCCCGGAGTCGGAGGAGCCCCCGCTCACCGATCCCGCGCTGACCGATCCGGCGCTGACCGATCCGGCGCTGACCGATCCCGCGCTGACCGATCCGGCGCTGACCGATCCCGCGCTGACCGATTCCGCGCCCACCGAACTGCCGGGTATCGATCCGCTGACCGGGCGGCCGCGAAAATTCGCGTACCCTCCGCAGCTTGTCGTGGTGGACGGCGGCCAGCCTCAGGTCAACGCGGTGGCCGTGGTGCTGGCCGAGCTCGGCATCACCGACGTGGCGCTGTGCGGGCTGGCCAAGCGGCTGGAGGAGGTCTGGCTGCCGGCCGAGGACTTCCCGGTCATCCTGCCGCGCACCTCCGAGGCGCTCTACCTGCTCCAGCGGGCCCGGGACGAGGCACACCGGTTCGCCATCAAGTTCCACCGGGAGCGCCGGTCGAAGCGGATGACCGCCTCGGCGCTGGACGGCGTGCCCGGCCTGGGCGAGGCCCGGCGGAAATCGCTGCTGCGGCACTTTGGCTCGCTGAAACGCCTCGCGGCGGCCACTCCGGAGGAGATCATCGAGGTGCCCGGCATCGGCCGGCGTACCGCGGAGACGGTGCTCGCCACGCTCAACCCGCCCGACTCGGTCAAAGCCCAGCCGCCACCCACCGAGGAGTCGGGCGTTGTTCCCCCGAGCGGGGCGATCCCGCCCGGCGGGGCCGGTAAGACCCGGGCGGGCGCCGGCCGGCCGCGCAACTCCGCACCGCCACCCGCCCCGCGCGGGTAGCGGGAACGGCCCCGGACCGGGACCACCGGATCGGGTTGTCGACGCCACTGCCCGGTCCGGGCGCCGGCTTCGGCCTAGGATGTTGTGTCCGCCCGCGGGGCGCGGGCGAAGCGACGCAGGAGGCTTTGCGTGACGGAGTCGATGCCCGAGTTCGTGTCGGACGCGGTGGACCCCGACGAGGTGACCACCGACCTGGTGGTGGTGACCGGTGTCTCCGGCGGTGGGCGCAGCACGGTCGCCCGAGCGTTGGAGAACGTCGGCTTCTACGTCGTCGACAACCTGCCTCAGGCCCTGATGCTGGACATGGCCCAGCTCGCGTTCCAGGCCGGCGGGGCCGCCCGGCGTACCGCGATGGTGCTGGACGTACGCAGCCGCGCGTTCTCCACCGACCTGGCGGGTGCGGTCCGCGCGTTGAAGGAGCGGGGCTTCTCGCCCCGGGTGGTGTTCGTCGACGCCGACGACGAGGTGCTCATCCGGCGCTTCGAGTCGGTGCGCCGCTCGCATCCGCTGCAGGGCGACGGCCGGCTCGCCGACGGGATCGCCGCCGAGCGCAAACTGCTCGCCGAGGCCCGCGAGCAGTCCGACGTGATCATCGACACCAGTCACCTCAACGTCAACCAGCTGCGTCGCCGGGTGGAGGAGCTGTTCGGCGGTGAGGACGTGCGCAAGCTGCGCATCACCGTGCTCTCCTTCGGCTTCAAGTACGGCCTGCCGCCGGACGCCGACTACGTGCTCGACGCCCGTTTCCTGCCCAACCCGTTCTGGGTTCCCGAGCTGCGCGAGCACACCGGCCTGGAGGACGCGGTCAGCACCTACGTGCTCGACCAGGAGGGCGCACACGACTTCCTGGCGACCTACGCCGGGCTGATCGCGGCGACCGCGCCCGGCTTCGAGCGTGAGGGCAAGCGGTACCTGACAGTCGCCATCGGCTGCACCGGCGGCAAGCACCGCAGCGTCGCGATCGCCGAGGAGCTCACCGCCCAGCTGCGCGACATGCGGCTCTCCGCCCACTCCTCGCACCGCGACCTGGGGCGGGAGTGACGGGGGCGCCCGGTCCGCGCGACATCCCGGGGCCCCGCCGGCCGATCCGGGTGGTCGCTTTCGGCGGTGGGCACGGCCTGAGCGCCTCGCTGCGCGGGCTGCTCCAGTGTGCCGCCGAGCTCGACCTGGAGATCACCGCGATCGTCACGGTGGGCGACGACGGTGGCTCCAGCGGTCGGCTGCTGGCCGAGCGCGACGCCCTGCTCCCGCCGGGCGACCTGCGCCAGGCGCTGGCCGCGCTGGCCGCCGACGAGCCGATCGCCCAGCGCACCGCCGCCGCGCTGCAACACCGGTTCGCGGCGATGCCCACGACCGGCGGCGGCGCGCCCGACCCGCTGACCGGTCACGCGGTCGGCAACCTGCTGCTACTCGGCCTGATGGAGATGCTCGGCGACCCGGTGGTGGCGATCGACCACGCGGCCGCGATGGTCGGGGCGCGGGGCCGGGTGCTGCCGATGACCCGGCACGCGGTGGGCATCGAGGCGGACGTCCGCGGCGCCGACCCCAAACGGCCCGGCGAGGTGGTGACCGTGCACGGTCAGCATGCGGTGGCCGTGGCGCTCGGGCACGTCGAGGCCGTGCGGATTTCCCCCGCCGACCCGCCGACCTGCGCGCAGACGGTCGCCGCGATCGACGAGGCGGACTGGCTGATCTTCGGACCGGGCAGCTGGTTCACCAGCGTACTGCCGCATCTGCTGGTCCCTCGCCTGGCCGAGGCGATCCTGAAGAGCTCGGCCCGGCGGCTGGTGACCTTGAACCTGGCCACCGACAATGAAACGCTCGGCCTGTCGGTCGCCGATCACCTGGCCGCCCTGCAGTGGTACCTGCCCGGCCTGCGGGTCGACGCGGTCCTCGCCGACGCGACGTGGGTGGGCGAGCCGGAACCGGTGCACCGCGCCGCCGAGTCGCTGGGAGCGCGCCTGGTCCTGGCCCCCCTCGCCGTTGCCGACGGCAGTCCCAGGCATGATCCTGAGTCGTTGGGCGTTGCACTGGTACCACTACTGGGCGCCGCTCGTTAAGCAGAGGCGTAGGGCGGCACTCCCTGTTCAAGATCCGGCGCATGAGGTGACATCACGATGGCGATGACGGCAGCGGTCAAAGACGAGCTGAGCCGGGTCGACGTGCCCAAGCCGTGCTGCCGGCGGGCGGAGATGGCGGCACTGCTCCGGTTCGCCGGCGGCCTGCACATCGTCTCCGGCCGGGTGGTGGTCGAGGCCGAGCTGGACACCGGCGCGGTCGCCCGTCGGCTGCGGCGCGAGATAGCCGACGTCTACGGCTACCCGAGCGAGGTGCACGTCCTCGCCTCCGGCGGCCTGCGCAAGGGCAGCCACTACATCGTCCGGATCGTCAAGGACGGCGAGGCGCTGGCCCGGCAGACCGGCCTGCTCGACGTGCGCGGCCGCCCGGTGCGCGGACTCCCGCCGCACGTGGTCTCGGCGAACGTCTGCTGCGCGGTGGCGGCCTGGCGGGGCGCCTTCATGGCGCACGGCTCCCTCACCGAGCCGGGCCGCTCCAGCGCACTGGAGATCACCTGCCCGGGCCCGGAGGCCGCGCTGGCCCTGCGCGGCGCCGCCCGCCGGATCGGCATCACCGCCAAGGAGCGCGAGGTTCGCGGCGTCGACCGGGTGGTCATCAAGGACGGCGACGCGATCGCCGCGCTTCTCACCCGGATCGGCGCGCACTCCAGCGTCCTGGCCTGGGAGGAGCGCCGGGTGCGCCGCGAGGTGCGGGCCACCGCGAACCGCCTGGCCAACTTCGACGACGCCAACCTGCGTCGCTCGGCCCGCGCCGCGGTCGCCGCGGCGGCCCGGGTGACCCGGGCGCTGGAGATCCTCGCCGACGAGGCCCCCAATCACCTGACCTCGGCCGGGCAGCTGCGCCTCGAGCACCGGCAGGCGTCGCTGGAGGAGTTGGGCGCGCTGGCCGACCCGCCACTCACGAAGGACGCGATTGCCGGACGCATAAGGCGTCTCCTGGCGCTGGCCGACAAGCGCGCCCGCGATCTCGGCATCCCGGACACCGAGGCGGCGGTGACCCCGGAGATGATGGCCTGCTGACCAGGCATGTGACGAGGACGTAGGCGCCCCGCCGCCCCCGGCACCGGCCTCCTCCGATAGGGTCTG
>DASWMR010000237.1:0-7880 GCA_036399635.1 Actinoplanes sp.
CCGCCGACCTGGCCGGCAACCGCGTGCCGATTGCCACCATCCCGGTGCCGTGATTGCCGGGCAACGCGGGCGCGGACAGACCCGTAGACCGTAGGCTGAGCGGATGTTGTTGACGGTTGTGGCCGATTACGGCGTGGGTGATCTGGCCTTCGCCGAGGTGCGCCAGCGTCTCGCGTTGCTGCTGCCCGAGGCCGAGGTGACCGCGATCCCGGTGCCGCCGTTCGACACGGTGAGCGCCGGCTTCTGCCTCGCGCAGCTGGCCTTCGGCGACGGCCCACCGGATCGGGTCCTGTACGCCAACGTGGCGCCCCGCCAGGACGAGGACCGGCCCCGGGAGGACAACGCCGGCGAGCGGCTGGTCGCCGCCCGGCTGCCGTCCGGGGTGCTGGTGGTCGGCGTGGCGGCCGGTGCGAGCATGTCGTTCCTGGCCGACGAGGGGGTGCAGTTGCAGGCCGTCGACGTCGCCGACGCCGGTTCGCAGTTCCGCTCCCGCGACGTGTTCCCCGATGCGCTGGCCGGGCTGGTCCGCGGCGCGGCCGGCCTGCTCGGCGAGCCGGTCACCGTCGATCCCGCACCGGTCCGGTCGGTGGTCTACACCGACGGTTACGGCAACCTCAAGACCAGCTGGTACGAGCCGCCGGCCGCCACCGGAACGACGGTCCGGGTGCGCATCGGCGGGGTGGCGGAAGAGGTCGTGGTGAGTGACGGGGTCTTCGCGGTGCCGACCGGAGCCATCGCGTTCGCACCGGGCAGCTCGGGCTGGCCGCGCGGCGACGGCGAGGGCACCCGGGTCAGCTACGAGATCTTCGCGCGCGGCCGCAACGCCGCCGAGTTGTTCGGTACGCCCGCGGCCGGCACCCCGGTCGAGCTGATCAGCTGACGTTTCCCTGGCTTGGAGGGCGACAACCATGGCGACGTGCAACCTGTGCCCGCCCGGCAGCCGCGATGTGCCGGACGACGAGATGGCCGAGCACCTGCGAGCCGCCCATCCGCAGGTCGCCGAGGACGGCACCCTGCGGTCAGACGACAGCACCATCGTCCAGGACGCCGCGCCCGGGCCGGCCACCGAGGGCCAGCCCGGCGCCGAGCAATGGCGGTCATAGCGAATTGCATTCATCCGCGCCACCCCAGGCGTTTCACACTCATGATCCGCATGCGACCGAGCCTGATGTCAGGTCGCCTGGCTCTGCTGGGCGGCCCAGTCGGCCACCCGTCGCGCGCTTTCTTCCTCGGACAGGTCTTCGACCCTGGTCATGACCGACCAGCGCACCCCGAACGGATCGCGGATGCTGGCGAACCGGTCGCCGGACACGAACGTCGAGGGCGCCTCGCGGATGACGGCACCGGCGGCCTCCGCCCGAGCGACGACGGCATCGACATCCGGGCAGTAGAGGCCGACGGAGTAGCAGTCCTGCTCTCCGTCGGGCGGCGCGACGAGGTGGTAGTCGGGGATCGGCTCACCGAGTTGCAGCAAACCGTTGCCGAAGTCGAGGACGGCGTGCGCCACCACATCGCCGAACTCGGTCACGTCGACGACCCGCGCACCGAAGATCTTCACGTAGAAGTCGATGGCCGCGCGGGCGTCCGGGATGACCAGGAAGGGAGTCAGGCTGGTGGCGCCGCGGGGGGTGCCGTTCGTGGTGTACTGGCCGTCAGCGGCTCGGTTCGTCTCGCTCATAGGTCAGGATCGTAGGTATGCCCGGCCCGGAGCCGCTTGAAGATTCGCGACAGGAAGCCCGCCAGGACGTGGCGCTCCCGCGAGGTGTGCTGTATCCGGCGCGGCTGCCCACCTTCGACCGGCTTACGGCGCCCGACCTGGTGGCGCAGCTGGTGCGGTGGTTCTGGATACCCGAGTGGCAGATCCAGCCGGGGCGGTCCTCCCGTCAGCACCTGATCGCGTTCCCCGCGTGCAACCTGGTCGTCGAGCCGGACGCGGTCAGCCTGTCCGGACCGACGACGCGCAGCTCGTACCGTGATCTCACCGGAACCGGCTGGGCGGTCGGTGCCCTGCTGCGGCCGGCAGCGGTGCCGCACTTCGTCGCGGACCCGGCGGCCGTTCGGGACACCGACCGGAAAATGGACTTACCCGTCCTGCACCAGCTGGTAAGCGACGCCATGACCGGGCCGGGCGACCGTCAGACCCGGCAACGTCGAGCCGTCGACGCCTTCACCACCTGGTTGGCCGGCGAGGTGCCGCCGCCGGGTCACGAGGCGCTGCTGGCCAACACGATGGCCACCGCCATCGACTCCGACCCGATGATCCGCACGGTCAAAGACGCAGCCGTACGCCTGCGCGCCTCGCCCAGGTCACTGCAGCGCCTCGCGCACCGGTATGTCGGACTGTCGCCGTCGACGATGATCCGCCGACGCCGGCTGCAGGAAGCCGCCGAACGGCTGCGAACGGAACCCGACACGACCCTGGCCACGGTCGCCGCCGACCTCGGCTACAGCGACCACGCCCACCTCGCCAACGAGTTCCGCTCGGTACTCGGTCTCACCCTGAGCACCTACCGCCAGCAGGTCGTTGCCGACCCAGATGCCGACCCGGTAGGCGAAGCTGAGCCGACTGGTCACGCTCCCGGCGGGGATGCCAGCTGGACACCGACGTCCGACTCGATGTCGCCCTTAGGCGCTGTGCGGTAGTGCGTGAGATAGATCGCGAGCCCGGTGAAGAACAGCCCACCGACGAGGTTCCCCACCACCGTCGGGATCTCGTTCCACACGAAGTAGTCGACCCAGGTGAAGTCCGCACCCAGCATGATCCCGACCGGGAACAGGAACATGTTCACCACCGAGTGCTCGAACCCCATGGCGAAGAACAGCAGGATGGGGAGCCACATCACCACGACCTTGCCGAGCACGTCCCGGGCGAGCAGCGCCCCCACGACGCCGGTCGACACCATCCAGTTGCACAGCATTCCCCGCACGAACACGGCCAGCCACCCATTGGCTCCGTGCTCCTCGTACCCGAGTGTGCGGTCGGCGCCGATCGCCGCGAGCTTCTGCCCGTACGCGGCGAACTGGTTACCCGCATCCTGGATGGTCGTGTCGAACCCGTACGTGACGAAGGTGGTCACCAGGACCGCCACCGTGAGCGCACCGGCGAAGTTCCCGAGGAAGACCAGCCCCCAGTTGCGCAGCACCCCGCCGATAGTGACACCCGGCCGTCGCGCTATCCAGGCCAGCGGCCCCAGCACGAACACACCCGTGAGCAGGTCGTAACCGAGCAGGTAGAGCAGCGCAAAGCCGATCGGGAAGAGCAGCGCACCGACGATCGGCAATCCGGTGTCGACGGTCATCTTTACAGCGAACGCCGCGGCCAGAGTCAGCAGCGCGCCCGCCATGTAGGCCCGCACCAGCGTGTCCCGCGCCGACATGTGGATTTTCGAGGCGCCGGCATCGACCAGGGCGACTGCCAGCTCCGGTGGTTTGACGTAGGTCATCAACGAACTCCTTGGGGGCGACGCCGCGACGGCGCGAGAACCAGATCACCCTGGCGCGGCCCGCATGGCGGCGGGCCGAAACCAGACGTCCCGTCAGGAAAGTGCTCGGAGATTGCCCCGGTGTGCGCTGGGCGTAGCACGCCGGTCAACTCTTGTTCACAAACCTCGTGCGGTCTTTGTGACATCGAGTCGATGGAGCCGTTGCCGCCGGCCCGCTCTGGAAGCAGTGGCGCAGGTTGACCAGCAGTGCCCTGGTCAGCACCGCGGGCGCCAATTCCGATCCCCAGGCCGACGCGTGGTCGATCAGCGGCCCGGTAGCTGCCGCAGGGTGACGTCGGTCAGCCGTCCTTGCTCGACGGTCGCGGTCAGGTACGTGCGGAACGGCTGGCGGCGGCGGTCGGTGGGCGAGCCCGGGTTGAGCAGGCGTAGGCCGCCCGGTGCGGTGCTGTCCCAGGGGATGTGCGAATGGCCGAAGACCAGCACGTCGTTGTCCGGGAACCGGGCGGCGCACCGCTCAGCGCGGCCGGCTGCCGGGCCGGTCTCGTGCACGACCGCGACGCGTACGCCGTCGAGGTCGGCCATCGCCACCTCGGGTAGGCGGGCGCGCAGCGCCGGGCCGTCGTTGTTGCCGTAGCAGGCGAGCAGCCGGGCGGATCGCGACTCGAGTGCGTCGAGCAGCGCGATGTCGACCCAGTCACCGGCGTGCACGACGACATCGGCCGCGTCGATTGCCGACCACAGCTGCTCCGGCAGGTCCCGCGCCCGTTTCGGGACGTGCGTGTCGGCGATCAGCACAAGGCGCACCGGCTCAGCCTAATGTCATCGACGCGCCGTGACCGGGGCGGTGGCCGGCTGGGACGATCGCGGGCATGAACTTTGATCTCGATGGTGCGGTCACTTTCGTTGCTACCCGCGGGCGCGTGCTGGAGCGGCGGCGGCTGGAACTCCTGCTCGGACGGGGTGCAGCTGAGGATGTCCTCGCCGCGCTCGATGCCTATCGCAACGCGGACGGCGGCTATGGCTGGGGTTTGGAGCCCGACCTGCGGTCGGCGTCGAGCCAGCCCGTCGGTGCCATGCACGCGCTGGAGCTGCTTGCCGAGATGCGGGACACGGCGACCCGCCGTCCGGTGGAGATCCTCGACTGGCTGGTGCGGCACACCGGCGACGACGGCGGCGTGCCGTTCGCGCTGGCGTTCGCGGACACCGAGGGCAGCGCCGGGCACTGGGCGGCTGCGGACCCGTCCGCGTCGTCCCTGACGATGACCGCGCAGCTCGCGGCGCAGGCGCACCGGCTCGCCCGGCATCGCGCCGACGTGGCCGGGCACCCCTGGTTGGCCGCGGCGACCGACTACTGCCGGGCAGCCATTGCGGCGATGCGCGAGCCGCACGCGTACGAGCTGATGTTCACGATGCACTTTCTCGACGCGCTCGGCGATCGCGAGCTCATCGAGCGTGCCGTCCGGCACCTGCGCACCGACGGGCCCACTGCGGTGAGCGGCGGAGCCGAGGGCGAGGTGCTGCACCTGCTCGACTTCGCGCCGCACGCGGAGGGACCGGTCCGCCGGGTCTTTCCGGCTGCGGCCGTCGAGGAGGACCTACGGCGTCTGGCCGTCGGCCAACAGGCCGACGGCGGCTGGACCGTCGACTTCCCGACCTACGGTCCGGCAGCGGCGCTCGAGTGGCGCGGCTACGCGACGGTCGGGGCGGTGCGCATCCTCCGCGGCGGCCGACTGTAGCGGCGTGCTCCGTAACGGGTGCCGGACGCCCAGCGCCTCGGCTGAGCGGAGCAAGCGGTGCGTATGGGTGAGCAGAGCAAGCGGTGCGTATGGGTGAGCAGAGCAAGGCGGTGGCGCACCCTGGTTCGGGGGCGGCGCGGTCGCGATCCGGCCGCGGTGGATCCGTCAAGTGCCCGGCCGCGTCGCCGTTTCCGCCCGGCGCCGAGACTGTCGAGGTGGCGCCGCCGGCCGGCGGCGGTCGATCTCCGCGCGGAAGCGTCGGACGCGGGGCACTATGGGACAGGTGTCTCCTCGTCGCCGGATCTTGCTGCTGAGCGTTGTCGCGGCGGTGCTGGTGGCGGTCGCTGCCGTTGTGGTGACCCGGCTGGCCGGCGGCGGTGAGTCGCCGGTGCGGCCCGACCAGGCCCGGCCCGGGACCGTTCTGCTGGTGCCGGGCTACGGCGGCGGCCGGACCGCGCTCACCCGACTCGCCGACCGGCTCGCCGACGCCGGCCGCACCGCCAAGGTGATCACCCTGCCCGGGGACGGCACCGGCGACCTGCTCGTGCAGGCGGACACCCTGGACCAGGCGGTCCGTGCCGAGCTCTCCGGCGGCGCCCCCTCGGTGGACCTCATCGGATATTCGGCCGGCGGCGTGGTGACCCGGCTGTGGGTGGACCGGCACGACGGCGCCGCCGTCGCCCGCCGGGTGGTGACCCTGGGCTCGCCGCTGCACGGCGCCCAGATAGCCGGGCTCGGCGCGGCTTTCGCGCCCGACTCATGCCCCGCGGCGTGCCGTCAGCTCGCGCCGGGCAGCGATGTGCTGCAGCAGATCGACGACGAGTCGCTGCCGGACGGGCTGCCCTGGCTGTCGCTGTGGACGGTGAACGACGAGACCGTGCAGCCGCCGGAGTCGGCCCGGCTGGACGGCGCGGTGAACGTCGCCCTGCAGAGCATCTGCCCGCAGGCCCGGGTGTCGCACGGCGAGCTCCCGACCGACCCCGCGGTGACCGCGCTGGTGCTGCAGGCCCTGCGTGCCGAGCCGCTCACCGCCCCGACGACCTGCCCGGGCTAGGGTCGGGATCCGGCGGCCACGGGGGCGGCCTCATCGCGTACGGCTGCGGGGTTTTGCTCGTCTTGCGGAGCCGCACGCTCCATCCGGACCGCGGCGATGCCGCCCAGGATGAGCGCGCCGCCGACGAACTGCAGCGGCGTCAGCCGCTCGTCCAGCAGGAGCCAGGCGAGCAGCGACGCGGAGATCACCTCGAGCAGACCGACGAACGATGCGAGGCGCGAGCCGAGGATGTTGGAGGCGGTGATCCCGGACGCGTAGGCCACCGCCGTGCCGATGACGGCGACGATCAGCAGCGGCGTCCACCAGGGCACCTGCGCGCCGAACAGGGTCAGATCGCCGAAGGTCGCGGTGAACGGCAGCAGCCCGGTCAGGCCGGCCAGGGTCAGGATCACCCCGGCCAGCAGCAGGCCGGATCCGGCAAGCGCGACCGGCGGCAGGCCGTGGGTCGGGCGGGCGGCGATGAGGAAGTACGCCGCGCAGCCGATCGCCGCGCCGAAGGCGATCGCCAGCCCGAGCGGGTCCACGACCTGCAGCGCGCCCGGGCCGATCACCAGGACCAGGCCGCCGACGGCGAGCACCGAGCCGAGCAGCACGGTCGGCCGCGGCGTCCGTCGGGTGCTCACCCACGCGTACGCCACCAGCAGCAGCGGGGCCAGGAACTCGATCAGCAGGGCGGTCGACACCGGGATGCGCCGGATGGCCGCGAAGTAGGCGGCCTGGGTGAACGCCACGCCGATCAGGCCCATGCCGAGGACCCGCCAGCGGGCCCGCCACAGGGTCGCCCACCGGCCGCGCAGCGCGACCAGCACGAACGGCAGCAGGACCACCCCGGCGGTGAGCGCGCGGGCGGTGACCGCCGTGACCGGTGACCAGCCGGCCTCGAGCAACGGCTTGACGAAGGCTCCGGAGGTGCCGAAGGAGACGGCAGAGAGCACCGCGGCGAGCAGACCCGCGGACATCGACGACGGCTTCATGCTGGACTCCTCGGCGCTGAGTGATGGGTTAAATTAACTGATGACCCTGACGCTAGAGCCATCGGAGTGATGAGTCAAATTGCTTTTTGCCCCTGACACCAAGGAGGCGCTCTCCTTCGTGGTCGCGCTCGGCAACACCGCGGCCGGCGCGTCGCGCAGCGACTCCGACGAGCTGGTGACCGTCGATCAGCTCGCCGCCCTGCTGGTCCGGTTCACCTACACCGGGCGCATCGACCACGACGAGGCGGAGCTGCGCGACGTCCGGCAGGTGCGCGACGAGCTGCGACGGGTGTGGACGCAGGAACGTGACGACGCGGTCGAGTCGGTCAACACCATGCTGCGCGACGCGAAGGCGCTGCCGTTCCTCACCCGGCACGACGGGCTGGACTGGCACCTGCATGCGACCTCACCCGAGGCGCCGCTCGCCGAGCGGATCCGGGCGGAGATGGCGCTCGCACTCATCGACGTGATCCGGATGGACGAGATGCGGCGGCTGCGCGTGTGCGAGGCGGACGACTGCACCGGGCTGGTGCTCGACCTCTCGCGCAACGGCCTCAAGAGGTTCTGCACCGTGCGCTGCGGCAACCGGATGAACATGATCGCCTTCCGCGGGCGACGAAAGAGCTAGTAGGGCTTTGTCATGGTCCTCGTCCCGCTCGTTGCAAGCGTTGCG
>DASWMR010000238.1:0-6135 GCA_036399635.1 Actinoplanes sp.
TCAGCAGCGTCCAGGTGTCGAGGAAGCCCGGCTGATATGGATGATCCTGGAAGGTGACCAGGTCGAAGCCGATCTCCTCGCTCAGCTGAGCGCGGGCGACCGCGGCCGCCGGCGGCTTGTTGACCGGGGTGATGAACGACCCGAACTCCAGCGAATGACCGTAATCCACGATCCGAGCGTAGGCCCCCGCCTGCACTCGCGGCCCACGTCCCGAAAGGCCGCGGCGGCGCCGGCCGTTTACCGCCAGCGGTCGCCGGTGAGGCGCTCGTAGACCTCGATGTAGCGGTTGCGGGTCGCCTCGAGCACCTCGTCGGGGATCTCCGGCCCCGGCGCGGTGCGGTCCCAGTCGGTCAACGAGGACGACCAGTCGCGCAGGAACTGCTTGTCGAGGTACCGCTGGGTGCCGCCCGGCTTCCACTCGTCGGCCGCCCAGAACCGCGACGAATCCGGCGTCAACAGCTCGTCCCCGAGCGTCAGCGTGCCGTCCGCCGCGACGCCCAGCTCGATCTTGGTGTCGGCGATGATGATGCCCTTGTCGGCGGCGACCTGCGAGCCGCGCAGATAGACCTCGAGGGTGATCCGCCGCAGCTCAGCCGCGGTATCCGCGCCGACCTTGGCCTCGACGTCGGCGTACGTCATGAACTCGTCGTGCCCCTGCCCCGGCGGTACCTTCGTGGTTGGTGTGAAGATCGGCTCCGGCAGGTCGGATCCCTCGATCAGCCCCGGTGGCAGCGGCACGCCGGAGACCGCCCCGTCCCGCTCGTACTCCTTGAGGCCGGACCCGGCGAGGTAACCGCGAGCGATGCACTCGACCATGACCATCTCGAGGCGCCGGCAGCGAACCGCCCGCCCGGCCCACTCGGCAGGCACGTCGGTGCTGGACACGATGTGGTTGGGCACGACGTCGGCAAGCTGTTCGAACCACCAGAGCGAGAGCTGGGTGAGGATCTTGCCCTTGTCCGGCACGGGCGTCGGAAGCACCACGTCGTAGATCGAAATCCGATCCGACGCCACCAGCAGGATGTCCGGCCCGTCGGCGTAGATGTCGCGGATCTTTCCCGTGTGCAGCAGCTCCACGTGCGTCCCCTCAGCCGTACCGATCGCGTGCGTGCCGACGCCCACGCTATCCGACCGGGCAGTGGCCCCCCTGGCCACTCCCCTACCAGGGGATTCTGGGCCAGGCCCGATTACCCACCGGGGGGTCGGGTAAATGGGAAACTACGGACGCGAGGAGGGACCCGAGGATGGCTACGGATACCGATCATCATCAGCACACCGGCCAACTGGTCAGCCAGCTCACCGAGCAGGTCTCGACCCTGATCCGGGACGAACTGACGCTGGCCAAGCTCGAGATGGTCGAGAAGGGTAAGCGGGCCGGCACGGGTGCCGGGCTGCTGGGCGGCGCCGGTGTGGTGGCGGCCTACGGCGTCGGCGCTCTGCTGGTGACGATCGGAGCAGCCCTCGCGCTGGTTCTGCCGGTCTGGGCGGCCGCGCTGGTGGTCACGGTGTTGCTCTTCGTCGTGGCCGGGGTGGCCGCGCTGATCGGCAAGAAGCAGGTCAAGCAGGCGTTGCCGCCCGAGCCGCTGGCGGCCATGGAGAGCGGCAAGAAGGATGTGGACGCGGTGAAGAATGCGATCCGGGAAGGACGGCACTCGTGAGTAGCAACACCACCCCCACCTCGAAGGACGAGATCGAGGCGGAGATCGCGGAGACCCGCGCCGAACTCGCCGAGACCGCGGCCGCGCTGGCCGCGAAGACCGACGTGAAGGCTCAGGTCAAGGACGCGGCCGCGGACAAGAAGGCACAGGTCAAGCAGGCCGCCGTGGAGAAGACCGCGCAGGTCAAGCAAGCCACGGTGGAGAAGACCGCCGAGGTCAAACAGGCCGCGGTCGAAAAGGCCGCGCAGGTCAAGCAGGTCACGGCGGAGAAGGCGGCGCGGGTCGCGCAGAGCGCCGCCGAGCGGGTCACCGAGGCTCGCGACCAGGTGGCGACGGGCGCCGACCAGGCGGTTCACCAGTTCACCGACGGGCGCCCCGCCGACGTGGCCCGGCGGCCGGTGCCGCAGGCAGTGGTCGCGGCGGTCGGCCTGGTGATCGCCATCGCGGCGACGGTCGTCGTCCGGCGACGCCGCCGCTAATCGAAGAGCGACGCCGCCGCTGACCGAAAGAGCGACGCCGCCGCTAAACCAAAGAGGCACCGACGGGGCGGGCTCAGCCCGCCCCGTCGCCGTTTGCGGACTGGGCGAGAGCCTGCTCGAGGACGCCGTTCATCATCCGCGAGTACGTCGCGGTCAGGTGGAACCTGTTCCGGTAGACGGTGACGTTGCCGATCACCGGCGTGCACACCAGTCCGCACAGCCAAGGCAGCACCGAGACATACCCCGCTCCGCTGGCCTGGGCCGCGCTCTCGTCCGCGCCGTTCCACACCCTCGCGGTGGCCGCCGCCCGGGTCGTGAAGCAGGCCGGCACGTTGTGGGCGTTCTTGGCCAGGCAGTCCGGGCCGCTCTCGGCCAGCACCGGGGTGTCGCCGAGCACCACCACCCGGCGCGCCGAGCGGCGCAGTGTCGAGAGGGTCTTCTCCAGGCCGACCCGCCATTCGCCCGGCGTGATCAGGACACCACGGCCACGCTTCTGCGAGTAGCTCTCGTTGGTGACCACTACGAGGTTCGGGCGCTCCGCGGCGATCCGGGCGGCGACGTGCTCGCGGAACCGGTCGCATTCGACGAACGGCCGGCTCTCCTGCTGGTTCCAGACGGTGATGTGCACGGCGGGGCAGCCCGGCTTGCCGAAGAACTGCAGGCGCCAGTGCCGCCGGTCGGCGATCGCGGTCATCGCCGGCAGCCACATCCCGGCGTGCGAGTCCCCGTAAAGGACGACCTTGATCGAGCTCGCCCGATCACCGAAGACGCACGGCTCGATCCGGTCCGCGGCCGGTCCCGCCTCGCACTTCTCGTTGTCGAAGCCGAGATCGCCGCCGGTGGCGGTGAGTGCCGGCGTGAGGTCGGCGGGCAGTGCGCGGATAGCCGGCGCCTTGCGGACCGCGGTCAGCACCGCGGCGAGGGCGACCTGCGGCGCCGCCGACTCGGCCGGCCGGGGCGCCGGTGGTGAGGCGCAGCCGGTCAGCAGAACCAGGGCCACACCAAAGATCAACAGACGCCGGGTACGGGGTTCAGGGCTGGACATGTGCTGCCGGTGCTCCTAGTCGAGGTTGGAACTGGCGGCCGTCGCCTGCGCCCGCACCGGGCGAGGTGGTGGTTTTCCAGTGCGCCACGGCCAGCGGCGCGGCGATCAGCAGCACCGCAACGGCGACGGCGAGCAGGTGCGAGCGCTTGAGCCGCCCGCTGCGCCGGATCGGGTTCTCCACGCAGACGTAGGTCACCGCCGCGAGTACGACGCTGAGCAGGACCAGGCCGGCGCGGGTCGGGGCGTCGAGCGCATCGCCGTACGCCTGTTCGGCGATCACCAGGACCGGCCAGTGCCAGAGGTAGAGCGAGTAGGACACCCGGCCCAGCCACTGCAGCGGTGCTACCCCGAGCACGGCGTCGCCGCGGCCGGCCAGCACCAGCATGGTGGCGGCGACCGGCAACCCGGCGGCGTACCCGGGGAAGGGGGTGGTGGTGTCGAAGGTGAACGCGGCGACCACGATCAGCGCCAGCCCGACGCCGGCCATCGCGGTGGCCAGCTGGGACGGGATCCGGTGCAGGCGGCCGGCGGCGAGCGCGAGCAGGCACCCGGCGCCGAGCTCCCAGGCGCGGGTGGCGGGTGAGAAGTAGGACCAGGTGCTGCCGCTCTGCCAGATCGAGTACCCGAACGACACGCCAATCGCCAGGGCGAGCCAGTAGCCCAGCGCCCACCGGTAGCCGAGCCAGATCAGCAGGATGAGACCGACTGGCCAGACGAGGTAGAACTGCTCCTCGACCGCGAGTGACCAGAAGTGCTGCAACGGCGAGGGTGCCTGCTGGGAGCCCAGGTAGTCGACACCGAGTGCACCGAAGCGGAAGTTGGACGCGAACAGCGCAGCCCAGCGCCCGTCCTCGGCGATCTCGGCGCCGCGCAGGAAGCCGAGCCAGTGGTAACTGGCCAGGATCACGGTGACCAGCACCAGGCTGGCCGCCGGTAGGATCCGCCGAGCCCGGCGGCCGAAGAACGCCAGCAGCGAGAGCCGGCCGGTGCGGTCGAGCTCGCGCAGCATCAGCGAGGTGATCAGGAAGCCGGAGAGGACGAAGAAGACGTCGACGCCGAGGTAGCCGCCGCCGACGCCGGGAACTCCGGCGTGGCAGAGCACGACCAGGACGACCGCGACGGCGCGCAGGCCCTCGATGTCCGGCCGGAAATGCAGCGATGCGCCGGCAGCCGGGCCGGACGCGGCCGCCGGGCGTACCTCGGTCGTCTCCATCATTGGCGTACACGCTAGGTCGCCCAATAAGGACGGTCGGCCACTTCCCTGACATGACATGCGTTCAGCGGATACTCGCCGAATGGCACCCGCCGGGTAACGCTCTGTGGTACGCGGTCTCTACGGTCGCTGATCTGGCTGCCGGGCCTGATCGACCCGCCAGGTCGCCGGGTTGGTCGCCGGGTTGGTCTCCGCGGCGGTGAGCGGCTGGGGCTGCGACACGGTGACCTGGCTGGGCTGGCGGGTGGCCGGGACGGCGGCCTCGGCCGGGTCGGGCAGCGGCTGCAGGTCGAGCGGCTGCATCGAGACCCGCGGGAGCGTGACGATCGCCGGGTCGACCTCGACGGCCTGCACCACCGAGCCCCGACCCTCGCCCTTGACCAGGATCATCGCGTACTCGGGCAGGTCCTGCAGGACGCGCGGCTCGACGGCGTACTCGTAGACGCGTTGGGCCGCCTGCGCGTCGCTCCAGTTCGCGGCCTTGGCCACCGACTCGGTCTGGCTCCAGTTGCGGGTCTTGCTCCAGTTCGTGCCGCGCCGGCGGCTGAAATGCCGTCCGGTGCGGACGGTTTCGGTAGAACCGCCGCGGGTCTCCGCCTCACCCTGCGTGTCGGCCAGCGTGTGCGTGTCCTCGCCGCCGAGTGTGCGGGTGATCTCGCTGAGCACGAACTTGTGGCCGCGCCCGATGAACTCGGCCGCCTGGGTCGCCTCCTGGTGGTTGCCGAGCCGCATCAGGGCCACCTCGCCACCGCCGATGGTGCGCAACGACTCGGCCCGCAGATGACCGAAGAACAGCACCAGCCGTACGCCGCGACGCTCACACAGCGTGCTGAGGCGCTCGATCGCCCGGTGGTGCACCTCGTCCGCACCGAGGATGACCAGCGAGCCCATCGGCGTCGCGGCACGCCGCACCTGTCGCCCGAGCCACTGCACGATCAGGTCCTTGAGCAGCTCGTTCTGCGCAATCCCGCCGCCGTCGGCGACCAGGCAGGTGAGGTCGGCGTCCTCGGGTGGCGCCACCGCGGAGCCCATCGACTCCAGCGGGTGCAGGAACGCCTCGATGCGGCGGCGCCGAGGGGCGTCCTCGGTGCTGTCGTGCAGCGCGGCCAGCAGCCGGGCCACGCTGAGGTCGGGGGCGACTGCCCGGGCGATCTGCCGGAGCAGCATGGCGTCCTGCGAGCGTTCGGCCCGGCTGGCTTCCGGCGCGTCGCCGTGCATCGCCTCCACCAGCACGTCCACCAGCTCGTCCGGCTCCAGGCCGCGGACCAGGTCGAACCGCTCCAGCTCGGCGGGCAGCCGCAGCTCGGCCACCGACCGGCCGGTCCCCTCGGCCAGCTGCATCAGCTCGTCGCACAGCGCCTCGCCGGTGAAGTCGACAAGGGTCATCGGGCCGCGGGTGGCGAGCAGCGACCCGCCGAAGACGGTGAGCACCGCCTCCCAGCCATAGCTCGTGCCGCCGACGATGTCGACCCGCCGGGTGCCGGGCGACGGGCTCGCCGCGGCCCACTCGGCCATCGCGTCGACCGCCTGCTGTTGCTGCTGGTCGTGCCACTGCCGGCGGGTGTCCCACGCGGTGTGGTCGCGCTCGTACTCCTGCTGGATCGCGGCCTGCGCGTCGGCGAGCGCTTTGCGGGCGTGCGACGGCAGCCAGGCCGCCAGTACGGCACCACCGACGCCGCCGACCAGGGCGAGCCCCACCACGAACCCGATGATCGTCATGGTGCCGCCGTCGACCTCGCC
>DASWMR010000239.1:0-4392 GCA_036399635.1 Actinoplanes sp.
CGAGTTCCACTGCAGCAGCACGGACAGCTTGCCCATCCGCGGGGCGGTGCCGCCGGTGGTGGCGTTGTCGACCTCGAGGTCGGCCCACGAGTCGTCGCCCTCGTAGCGGGTCGCCATGTAGAAGATCATGCGGGCCACGTCGCCCTTGACCGCGTTGCGGGGCTCCCAGGAGTCCGAGTCGGTGTAGTTGCCGGCGGCGCCGGTCGCCGCGCTGCCGCCGGTGTCGAAGTCCTTGTTGTCCCGCAGCGAGTTGACCGCGACGTCCTCCGGGCGCAGGTGGTGCAGGTCGGTGCCGGGCCCGGCGGTAGTGCCGAAGTCGCCGTGTGACTTCGCCCAGACGTGCTCGCGGTTCCAGTCGCCGGAGTCGCCGCCGTTGAGCGACTTCGACCGGCTGATGCCGGAGTACAGCAGGATCACGTTCGACGAGTTCGACGGATCCTGGTCGCTCACCTTCAGGGCGTCCCACACGGCGTCGTACGACAGCTTCGTCGCGTTCTTGGCGATGATCGTGTGCAGCGCGGTCTTGAGGCTGTCGCCGGACTTGCCGATCGCCGACGCGTAGTAGGCGTCGGTGCCGCTGGAACTGGTCGGCGCCGCGGTCGGCGCCGTGGTGGGTGCGGTCGTCGGCGAGGTCGAACCGCCGGTCATCGAGGTGGGCGACTTGAGGCCCGGGTGCGCGAAGTACGCGGTCAACGTCCCGGTGACGGTGATCAGATCGCCGATCAGACTCGGGTTGGTCTTGAGCCCGAAGGACGCCCGGTAGTCGGCCGTGATCTGCACGTACAGCATGCTGCCGGTGCTGGTCTGACCGCTGCTGTCGGCGAGCGCCAGCGCGGTGTCACCCATGAAACCGCTGAACTTCACCGTGTCGGTGGCGGTGGGCTCACCGACCACGTAGCCGCGAACCGTGCCGGTACCGCTCTGGCTGCTGATCGCCTGCGCGACCGTCAAGGTCGCGGCCAGCCGGATCTCGGATGCGCCGGCCGGCGACCGGATGAAGGTGACGATGAGGGCCAACACTGCGACGAAGACGGGGGTGGCAAGTGCCGCGGTGCGCCGATGGCGCATCTGCCCGGACATGGGCGCTCCGATCACCAGGCGAGATAGATGACCGTCAGCATAGGGAGCCGGAAACCGAGACCAGCCATACCGACTTCGTCATACGGCGGCGCGGTGAGGCGCATTGCTGCACCTCACCGCGCGCTGGCCGAAGCTGGGTTCGCCGGAACTGGGTTCGCCGGAACTGGATGTGCCGGAACTGGATGTGCCGGAACTGGATGTGCTCAAATCTTGCCGGTACCCGCGCCCGCCTTGACGGTGGCCTTGACGGTGCTGTTGGTCTCGGCGGTGTAGGTGTAGGGGATCGCGGCGACGCTGGAGGCGTTGCGGACCTGTTCGGTGCCCGAGTTGACCTTGTAGTTGTTGAGGATCTTGATGTTGCCGGGGTCGGACTCGGCGACTGTGGTGATGGTTGGGTTGGCGACGTTCTCGAAGTAGTTGCGCTCGACGTAGACGCCGGCGCCCATCGCGGAGCCGACGCCGTACGAGCCGATGTCGGTGTAGTAGTTGTTCAACACGTGCACCGGGTTGCCGAAGCGGACTCGGGGGTGGCGCTGGTTGGTGCCGTCGAACCAGTTGTGCACGTAGGTGACGCGCAGGTGGCCGGTGTCCTCGGCGCTGTTCGCGTCGTCGTGGCCAAGCAGCAGCGACTTGTCGTGATTGTGCAGGTGGTTCCAGGACACCGTGATGTAGTCCGAACCGTGCGTGATGTCGATCAGGCCGTCCCCACCGGCCGACAGGTCGTTGTGGTCGATCCACACGTTCGTCGAACCGTTCTGCACGTTGATCGCGTCACCGGTGAGGTTCTTGAACACCAGGTTCCGGATGATCACGTTCTGGACGCCGTTGAGGTTGAGGGTTCCGCCGGTGATGCCGGAGGCGGAGCCGACTCCGAGAATCGTCTTGTTCGAGCGCACGGTGTAGAGGCCGGCGGTGGCGATCACGCCGGAGATCTTGACGGTCTGCGACGTCTCCGCGTTCAGCGCGGTCTTGAGCGCGGCGGCCGTGGTCACGGTGACCACCGTGCTGGCCGAACCGCCGGTGGTGCCGCCGTTGAGGCTGGCGAAGCCGACCGGGCTGCTCTCCGCGGCGGATGCGTCGAGCTGACCGAAAGCGATTATCGAGCCGGCCGCCAGGACGGTGGCGGAGGCGGCCGCGATGGCGGTGATGCGGCGGCGGCGGGGACGGGCCGCGGCCGGCATAGCCGTGTCAGACATGGACAACCTTTCGGGAAGCGGAGCCGAGTGGTGCAGCAGTGAGCTTCGGTTCCGGCGTTCGCACCTGGTGGATCCGGATCGCGGTGCCGGTCCGTCCCGCGGTGGACGGGATCAGGCACAGATTAATTCATATTTGTCTATGTGATACCGATAGATGGTTGGTTACCCGGTACATCACGCAGCGGAGCCGGGTGACGACCGCTCGCCGCAGCGCGCCGACCGCTGCGCGCAACCAGTGAGACACGGCTATGAAACGGTTCAAGAACCTGTTCTCATTCGCCAATGTCATTGTTCACTCGGCTCTCGGGATTCACCGCCCTCGCCGTGGCAACCGGTCTGCTGGCCGCTCCGCCCGCACACGCCTCCGGCGTCGAGGCCGTCCCGAGCAGGCACTCCATAACCCGCCCTGGTTCGCTTCAGGACCCGAATCTGCGCTTCGTCGGCCGCTGGGACACCAGCGACCCGGCCACCTACATAGGTAACTGGGAATCCCCGTACGTGGAGACCGCGTTCACCGGTACCACCGTCAAGGCCACCATCCGTGACGCCGCCACCGTCTATGCCAGCATCGACGACGGTCCGTTCGCGACCTACTCGGCCGTCTCCGGCACGATCGACCTCACCCCCACCCCGCTCGCGGCGGGCCGGCACACCGTGCTGTTCACCTACCGCACCGGCGAACTCGACACGTGCGCGATCTGGCCCAGCCCCTGCGCCACGTTCCAGGGCTTCACCTTCGACCAGCGGGCCCGGACACTGCGCCTGCCACCACGCCGCAAGCTCATCGAGTTCGTCGGCGACTCGATCACCGTGGGGGCGCTGTCCAGCAAGAACACCGTCACCTCGTACAGCTGGCTCACCGGCGAGCTGCTGAACGCCGACCACACCAACATCGCGCGCTCCGGCTCCTGCCTGGTGCTGCTCTCGAACTGCTTCGGGATCGGCGCGGCATTCAACAAGCAGACCATCAACGGCACCATCGAGTGGAACTTCACCCGCTACACCGCCGACGCCGTGGTGATCAATCTGGGCACCAACGACGCCGGGCGCGGGGTCACCGGTCCCGCCTTCCAGGCCGCGTACATCGAGCTCCTTCAGCTGGCCCGGGCGAAGTACCCGCACGCCAAGCTGTTCGCGTTCGAGACGTTCCGGCAGCGCTACCTCGCCGAGACGCAGGCCGCCGTGCAGGCGCTCAACGACGCCGGTGACGCCGACGTCTCGTACATCAACACCGAGGGCTGGCTGACCGCCGAGGACTATGTCGACGGCGGACACCCCAACGACGGCGGACACGCCAAGATCGCAGAGAAGTTGGCGCCGATCCTCGCCGCCGCCCTGGACTGCCACGAGGGAGCAACCGCATGATCCACCGCAAGGTTCTCGCCGCCGCGGCGGCCCTGGTCACCGCGCTCGCGCTCGCGCCGGCGAACGCGGCCCGGGCCGGCGACCACCGGACCATCACCATCGACGGCCGGCAGGCCGAGCGGATCGACCGCGGGCTGGTCGCCGTGCCCACCGCCGACGGCGTGCTGGTCAGCTGGCGGCTGCTCGGCGACGACCCGCACCGGATCGCGTTCGACGTCTACCGCAACGGTCGCAAGATCACATCGCGGCCGGTGACCGGGAAGTCCAACCTGCTCGACGAGCGGGGCAAAGCCGGCGACCGGTATGCGATCACGCCGATCGAGAACGGGCGCCCGGAGCGGCGTACGGCCGAGGTTGCCGCCTGGGACACCGACCACCTGGACATCCCGCTGCAGAAGCCGGCCGGCGGGGTCAACCCGGACGGAACGGCCTTCACCTACAACGCCAACGACGCCAGCATCGGCGACCTGGACGGCGACGGCCAGTACGAGATCGTGCTGAAATGGGATCCGTCCAACTCCAAGGACAACTCGCAGGGCGGCGTCACGGGTGAGGTGTTCCTGGACGCGTACGAGCTGGACGGCACCCGGCTGTGGCGGATCTCGCTGGGCCGCAACATCCGGGCCGGCGCGCACTACACCCAGTTCCTGGTGTACGACTTCGACGGCAACGGGCGCTCCGAGGTCGTCCTGAAGACCGCCGACGGCACCACGGACGGCGTGGGCACCGTGATCGGCGACGCCGCCGCGGA
>DASWMR010000240.1:0-2811 GCA_036399635.1 Actinoplanes sp.
GCTGTCGGCCATCGCCTTCTGGCCGGCCACGTTGGGATGCAGGTGGTCGGCCTGGTAGGCGGCGAGCACCCGGCTCGGGTCCTGCGGGTCGCGAACGGCGGCGTCGAAGTCCGCCACCCCGTCGAACACCTCGCTCGTCCGAATGAAGGCGTTGACCCGCTGCCGGCTGGCCTCCTGCTCGGTGCCGAAACAGCCGGTGTCGCAGCCGAACGGGGTGATGGTCGCCCCGATCACGGTGAGGCCGGCGGCCCGGGCCCGCTCCGCGATGGTCGTCAACCCGGCGATCAGGGCGTCGGTGTTCGCCCCATAGCCGATGTCGTTGATGCCGTCGGCCACGATCAGGTACTTGGCGCGGGTCTGCTCGAGCACGTCGTCGTCCAGGCGGGTCAGGGCCGAGACGCTGGTGCCGGCACCACAGCAGTCGGTGCGGTCGGTGAGGACCTGGTTGCCACCGATCCCCTGGTTCAGCACGCCGAGCTGGCGCTGCACCGGCAGTGCCTGCAACCGGGCCGCGAGCACGTCGGTCCAGCGGTCGTTGCCGTTCCAGGTCGTGTAGGCGCCATCGGTGATCGAGTCGCCGAGCGCCACGATGCTCCCGCGGACCGCAGGGGCCGGTCGCACGTCGACCCCGCTCAGCCAGTACCACGCGGAGAGCGAACCGCTGAACGCCGCGCTCTCCGACCCGGCCTGGTTCCCGGCGGCCACGAACTGGGTCCCCTGGGCCGCGTCGTGCCCGGTGACGGCGGCGGCGTCACCGCCGGCGGTGACGAAGAGGTCCACCGCGAGATCCTCGCCGTAGCTCACGCTGAGGTTCACCGGGTCGCTGACCACCTGGGCGCCGACCGGCACCGTGATCGCGCTCTGCCCGCCGAAGGTGACCGGGCGGGTGGTGCCGGCGACCAGATCGGCGGCCCCGGCCTGCGCGGCCCGGGCCACACTCACGGCGTCGAAGGTGACGTCCGCGGCGCCGAACGTGTTGGCCAACCGGATCCGCACCGATGAGCCACCGAGCGTCGGGTGCACCAGCATCCGCAGCGTCTGGTCGGCGAACGTGGTGCCGGTCTCGCGCTGCGGGCTGGTCGCCCAGGCGCCGGTCCACGGTGCCGCCGGCGCCGGCCGGGCCGCCGGAACCTGCTCGGCCGCGTCGGCCGCGGGAACGGACAGGGGCACCGCCACGGCCATGGCGACCAGGACGGCAACCGCTCCCCCGACGGATCGCCGTCGCGCACGGTAAATATCCACAATTGTCGATCTTGCTGTCATACCGTAGATCGTCGTCGATGCGTAACGCGATCGCAACGTCATCCCGGCACGTGACGCCCGCCTCCCGGCCGGCGCGCTTCCGTACGTCCGCTCGCCTGTCGACGAGGCCGTGCCACTCAGACAAGGCAACACCCGGTAATCGCCTCCGGGTGAAACAATCACCTCCGCCGATCAGCGGGGCTCGCGCCGGTGTCGGGCCAGGGCGAGCCTGACGCAACGGGCCCCGCCCGGTAATCTCGTAGCCCGCACCACAGGGCGACTGGCCCGCAACAGGGCGACCAGGCACGACAGGCGACTGGGCCGTAACAGGGTGACTCAGCGGCGACAGGTGACTGCGCGACGACGGCCGGCCAACCGGCGAAGGGACCACGGCTGACAATGTCTTTCGACTGCACGATCGAACGAGCGGGTGACACCATCACGGTCGTTCCGCAGGGCGACATCGGCATGGAGACCACCGCGGTGATGCGCGAGGTGCTCCGGCAGGTGGTGGAGAGCCATGACCGCGGCCAGATCGACGTCGACATGCGAGCCGTGACGTTCCTCGACTCGACCGGTCTGGGCATGCTGGTGGCCGCGCACCGGGCCGCCGCGGCCAAGGGCGTCGACCTGCTGCTGCGCGAGCCCGGGCCGGTCGTCGGCATGGTCTTGCAGATCGCCAACCTGGACGGGGTCCTGGTCCGCAAAACCGAGGCGGACTGATCGCGGGCGCCTCCACCCGGGGGTCCACCAATGCCCCGACCGGCCACGGCTACCATCTGGCGGTCGAGAGGTGGAGACGGTGACGGAGGCGACGCGGGCGCTGCGATGGTACGGCGGTCTGGCCGTACTGTTCTTCGGCGTCCTTCCCGCGGTGATGGTGACGTTGCTGGTGGCCGGCGGCAACACACCGCGGTCGGTGGGTCTGCTGCTGATCGTCGGCATCCCACTGGTGCTCGGCGCGCTCGTTCTCGTGGTGCGTGGCATCACCGAGGCCGACCCGCAACTGGCCGCCCGGCGCCTGCACCTGAGCATGGCCCTGGTGGCCGGCGCTGACGTCCTGCTGCTGGGCGGCAACGCGCTGATCCGCATGGCCACCAGCTGATCGATCGCGGCGGCGCATAGAATCGCCCCGAAAGGGGAATTCCGGCCTCCATGCAAGAGCAAAGACCGAGGTCAGCGGCGGTACGGCCAGTGGTGCTCACATTGTGCGCCGGGGTGCTGCTAAGTGGCTGCGCCGACGTCGGTAGCCGCGCGGCCGCCGCGGGCGAGGTCGCCACCCGGCTGTTGACGGCGGTCGCCGGCCAGGACGGCACCGCCGCGTGCGCCGTCCTGGCCCCGGAAACCGCCGCCGAGCTGGAGCAGTCCGCCGACAAGCCGTGTGATCAGGCCATCCTGGACGAGAACCTGCCCGCGCCCGGCGCGGTCAGCGGTGCCGACGTCTACGGCCAGTGGGCGCGGGTCCGGCTCACCGACGACACCGTGTTCCTGGCCGCCTTCCCCGGTGGCTGGCGGGTCGTTGCGGCCGGCTGCACGCCGCGCCCGAACCGCCCCTACGACTGCGCCCTG
>DASWMR010000241.1:0-3739 GCA_036399635.1 Actinoplanes sp.
CACACGCCATCTCCAGGGCGCGACCGGCGTCGTGGTCGGCGATCGTGCGGGCGGCGACGGTGAAGATGCGGTGGGCGTCGACGGCGGAGCCGACGTTGACCTCGATGCGTGCTCGGAGCCGGTCGATGTCGGCTCGCTGCACCGGGTCGGCGGCGAGCGCACGGGCCGAGACGGCCAGGGCGCGGGCACGAAGCGCCTGCCCTGCCGCCCACGCGGTCCGCGCGGCCCCGAACAGTCGCGTGGCACTGTCCGGCTCGCTCACGGTCAGTGCGGCGGACCGTTCGAACGCGTCGGCCGCGGCGAGGTGGCCGCCGCGTTGCTCGGCCCGGACTGCCACGTCATGCAGGGCATCGGCGACGTCGGCGTCGGGCCCGTCGGCAGCTGCCGCGCGGTGCCAGGTCGCCCGGTCCGGGTCGTGGGGGCCGACCGCGTCCGCCAGGGCGTGGTGCACCTGGCGTTGTTCGAAGCTGGTGGCCGCCTGGTACACGGCGGAACGAACCAACGGGTGCCGCACCGTCACGGCGTCGCCGGTGACGGTCAGGAGGTTCGACCGCTCAGCGTCGTGCCACGCGGCCGCGTCGACGTCCAGTGTCGCGGCCGCCTTCCGGACGGTGGCAGCGCGCCCGGTGGCGTCGGCGGCAGCGACCAGCAGCAACGTCTGCACCTGTTCGGGCAGGCGCCGGCACCGGTCCAGGAACGCGCGTTCCACTCCGGCGGTCAAGGTGAGCTGTTGGGGCAGCGGCGCTTGCCCGTGGCGTTGGGCGGAGCTGAGTCCGCTGAGCAGTTCCAGCAGGGCGAGGGGGTTCCCTGCGGTGTCGCGGACGAGCCGCTCGGCGACCTCACCGGGCAGCGGGTCACCGTCGCGGTCGTCGAGCAGCTGCCGGGCGGCCGCGTCGTCGAGGCCGCCGACCTCGAGGACGGGCAGCCCTGGCGGGGCGAATGCCCGTCCGGCCGGGTCACCGGTCCGGGCGGCGAAGATCATAGCTACCGGGTCGGCGGCGAGTTGTCGGGCCGTGAAGAGCAACGCGTCCGCGGACGCCGAGTCGAGCCAGTGCGCGTCGTCGACCACGCACAGGAGAGGCTCGTCGCGTTCCGCCGCGTCGGTCAGCACGGACAGGGTGGCGACTCCGATGAGGAACGGCTCGACGGTGGATCCGTCCTCGAGGCCGAACGCCACCCGCAGCGCCCTCGCCTGAGGGCCTGGTAACCGGTCGAAGTCAGTGACGGGGCGCAGCAGGCGGTGCAGCGCTGCGTACGGCAACGGCGACTCGGATTCGACGCCGGCAGTGCGCAGCACACGAACGGTCTGGTGCTGGGCGGTGATCAGGTCGTGCAGCAGGGCGGTCTTCCCGACGCCCGGCTCACCCAGCACGACCAGGACGGCGCCCGTGCCGGCGCGCGCTTGTGCCACCACGGCGGCAAGGCGCGCACGTTCGGGGTCACGGCCGTGTAGCACCAGCAGACCGTACCGCCGGTCTCGGCGGCTGCCTCAAGGCCCGGCGACCGGCCGGGGAGGCTGCGCGGGCACGAGAGGGCATGGGGGTGCTTTCCGTTCAGATCGGAGGGTTCGTTTCACCCAGAATGGGCCTGGATCCGGTGGTCCTACCGGGCGGCGGCGACGACGTCGCCGATGGCGGTGACCGTCAGGGCGGCACCGGCCGGGTCGTCCAGGAGCGCGACGTGGGACAGGTCGGCGACCGTGTGCCTGCTGTTGGTCGACAGCGCGGCCATCTGATCCTGTGCGGTGCCCCAGCCGGGCAGGTGGTCGACGTTGTCCTTTGCGGTCAGCACGACCAGCGGAGTGTCTCCGAGGGTGGTGAGCGCTTGGGCCTGGCGGAATGCGGTCGGCAGTGCGGCCTGCTCGGCCCGCATGTTCGCCCAGCCTCGGGGGCTGTTCGCGAACGCGGACACCTGCTCACCGGCCCGGCCGGGCAGTGCGGGCGTGCTCGAGGCCGGCAGGGCGTGACCGACCCCGAACCGGAAAATGGTGGGCGCCACCGCCAGGACGCGTCGCATCACCTGGTACTGACCGTTGAACGGCTTCACCAGCTGTGCCTGGTGCGGGCTTGCACTGTCGAGCAGCACGACACCGGTCACGTCGTCGGGGTACAGGTGCGTGTAGGTCAGGGCGTGAACGCCGCCGCTGGAGTGCCCGGCCAGGACGAACGGGCCGCTCTCGCCGGCCGCGGTCAGCAGGGCGTGCAGGTCGGTGGCGGCGTGGGTGGCGTCGGCCGGGTTCGATGAGTCGTCGCTCCAACCCTGACCGGCCCGGTCGTACGCACACACTCGAGAAGTGGCGGCGACGGCCGGCTGGATGCGCGCCCAGAGGGGGGACGTCTCACCGAGACCGTTGAGCAGCACGACGGTGGGGCCACCGGCGCCGCTGCAGTTCAGGTGCAGGCGGTATCCACCGACGTCGACGAGCCGGCCCGGCATGGGTCCGGCAGCGGCCTGCGGTGTTTTGGTCGTGGCCTGGTACAGCCCGCCCAGACCGGCAAGGAGCATGACGAGCGCGACCGGATAGACGAGGAGCCGCGCCCGTCCAGGGATGTCGCGTCGGGTATGGCGCCCGACCCAGACGGCCAGGACGACCATGGCCGGTGCCCACACCCACGCCAGGCGGGTCATGGTCGGTTCGCCCGGGTTGACTGCCGAGAGGAGGATGCCGGCGATCGCCATGACGGCGGCCGGAATGTACGCCCACCGTTGCGGCCGGGTGGTCGTGCGGGTGGTGAGAAACGCGAGCATGGCCCAGCTGGTGGCGAACGCGAGAAGGACGGCGCCGATGACGCGGGCCTCGGGGACGTTCGGCACCACACCGATGAGCAGGCCGAGCGCGCCCACGGGGCCGGTAGCCATGGAGGCGAACGTGATGCGACCCATCAGTCCGGTCGACGGGGCAGGCACGGTGGCCTGGGCCCGGGGCGCCGCGGCGGTTGAGGTGGTCATGATGGTTTCGCCTTTCCTGGCCGTGCGGGGTGAACGGCCACCGGCACCACGGTCGCGGTAAACGGACTTGCTCGCCCCGGTCACATGGCCGGGATTGCCACTGTCGCCGCCCGGATGGCCCGGCCGCGGTGACAGGCCCGTGACCGCCGCGGTCAGCGAGCTGAGTCAGCCGTGCAAGTCCGGCGCGGCACGGGCTGCGTGCTCTACTGTCAGGCGCATCCCCGCCGGAGCACAGAGGGGAGTCAGCGTGGCAAGCCCTCTGGTTCGGACCAAGCTCTACATCCCCAAGATCCGCCGTGACCTGGTCGCACGCCCGCGGCTGAGCGAGCGGTTGAGCCGCTGGGCGCAGGCGCGGCTGACGCTGATCTCGGCTCCTGCCGGCTTCGGTAAGACGACGCTGTTGAGTACCTGGCTGGCCTCCGACAGGACCGAGCAGCGCTGCCTGGCGTGGCTAACTCTTGAGGAGAGCGACAGCCGCCCGGAGGTGTTCTGGGCCTACGTGATCACCGTTCTGCAGACCGTCGCGCCTACCGTCGGCGCGCAAGCCCTGCCCCTGCTGCAGTCTCCCGAGACGCGGATCGAGACGGTCCTCGCCACCTTGATAAACGAGCTCAGCGCCGTACCGAACGAGATCCGCCTGGTGCTCGACGACTACCACCTGGTGGACGGGCCGGACGTCGCGGCCGGCATGGTGTTCCTGGTGGAGCACCTTCCGCCGCACGTACACCTGGTGATCAGTTGCCGCGCGGACCCGGCGTTGCCGCTGGCCCGCCTGCGGGCGCGCGGCGAG
>DASWMR010000242.1:0-5325 GCA_036399635.1 Actinoplanes sp.
CCCGGCGCAGCACCTGGCCCCGGGACATGCCGAGGGCCACCGCCGCCTCGCCCTGGCCGGTGTCGATCGACTGGATGCCGGCCCGGACGATCTCGGCCATGTACGCCGCCTCGGACAACCCGAGCGCGAGCATGCCGGCCGCGAAGCCGGCCAGCAGGTCGCTCGCCCTGATGCTGTAGAACTGCGCGTTCAGGTCGGTGATCCCGAACAGCTGGCCGATCTGCCGGTCGAACGGCAGGCCGACGCCGATCCGCTCCCACAGGATGTTCAGGTTGCCGAACAGGATCGCCAGCACCAGCCGGGGCACCGCCCGGAAGAACCAGGTGTAGACCCAGGCGACCGAGGACAGAACCCGGTTCGACGACAGCCGCATGATCGCGACGAGGACGCCGACGACGATGCCGATCGCCATCGCCGCCACGGTCAGCACCAGGGTGCCGCGCAGCCCTTGCAGGACCGGCTCGGTGAACATCACGCCACGCTTGCCGGGCTGGTACTCGAGGAAGATGAACGACCAGCGGAACCGGTCGTTGGTCACCAGCAGATGCACGAACATGGCGGTCAGAACCGCGAGCACCGCGATCGCCGCCCAGCGCCCGGGGTGCCGTACGGGCACGGCCTTGATGGCCTGCGGCCGTGCCCGTTCGGTGGGTGTCGGTTGTGTCATGCCGGGTATCTCGTCACACCTGCGGGTTGACCGCGGGCGCGGTGATCGCGCCGGCCGTGACGCCCCACTTGTCCAGCACCTGCTGGTAGGTGCCGTCGGCGATCAGCGCCTGCACCGCCTGGGCGAGCAGGTCGGCGAACTCGGTCTGGTCCTTGCCGACCACGTAGCCGTACGGCGCCGAGTCGTAGATGTCGCCGACCAGGGCCAGCTTGCCGCCGGTCTGCTTCACCGCGTACGCCACGATCGGCGAGTCGGCCAGCATCGCCTCGTCCTTGCCGGTCACCACGGCGTTGGTGGCGTCCGACTGCTTCTGGTACTGGTCGATCGTGATCTTCGCCTGGCCGGCCTCGGTGCACTTCTTGGACCGGGCGGTGAGGTCGTCCACCTGCACCGTGGCGGTCTGCACCGCGATCTTCTTGCCGCACGCGTCGTCCGCGTTGATCGCGACGCCGGTCTTGGCGGCCCACTGGGTGCCGGCCGAGAAGTAGGAGATCATGTTGACCTCCTTCAGCCGGTCCGCGTTGATCGTGAACGAGGAGACGCCGACGTTGTACTTCTTGGTGGTCACGCCGGGGATGATGCTGTCGAAGGTGGCGGACTGCCACGCGGTGCTCAGGCCGAGCTTCTGCGCCACCGCGTTGAACAGGTCGACGTCGAAGCCCTCCACGGTCTTGCCGTCGGAGGCGAGGAACTCGTTCGGCGCGTACGACGAGTCGGTACCGACGGTCAGCTTCCCGGCGGCCTTGATGTCGGCCGGGACCTTGTCGGCGAGCGAGGTGTCGGCGGAAGTGGTCGGCGCCGGCGCCGAGCCGGGCTCGTCGGTCTCCGAACCGCACGCGGCCATCGACAGGGTAAGCGCCGCCGCGGCGGCCATGCCGAGGATCGCCCGGCGGCCAGGGGTGGTGCGGAACATGATGACTCCTACAGGGGTGAGTACGAGTTACGCAACGTACAGATCAAGCAACGCCGAGGTAGGCGTCCTTGACCGCCGGGTCGTGCAGGAGCTCGGCTCCGGTGCCCTCCTTGACGATCCGGCCGGTTTCCAGAACGTATGCGCGGTGCGCCCGCGACAGTGCCTGCTGCGCATTCTGTTCCACCAGCAGCACGGTCGTGCCTTGCTGGTTGATTTCCACGACGATGTCGAAGATCTGCTGGATCAGCATCGGTGCCAGACCCATCGACGGCTCGTCGAGCAGCAGCAGCTTCGGCCGGCTCATCAGCGCCCGGCCGACCGCCAGCATCTGCTGCTCCCCGCCGGAGAGCGTGCCGCCGGCCTGCTTCTCGCGCTCCTTGAGCCGCGGGAACAGGGTGAACGCCCGCTGGAGATCCTCGTCGATCTCCGCACGGTTGCGCCGCGTGTAGGCACCCATCTCCAGGTTCTCCCGCACCGACATGCCGGGGAAGATCCCCCGGCCCTCCGGCGACTGTGAGACGCCGCGGACGACCCGCAGGTCGGCGCGCAACTTCGTGATATCGACACCATCGAAGCGGATCGTGCCCTGCGCGACCGGCCGCAAACCGGAGATGGCCCGCATGGTGGTCGACTTTCCGGCGCCGTTCGCGCCGATCAGGGCGACGATCTCGCCCTGACCGACGGTCAGGCTGATGCCGTGCAGGGCCTGGATGCGGCCGTACGCCAGGGTGATGTTGTCCAGCTCAAGCAGCATCGGTCGGCACTCCCAGGTACGCGGCGATGACCGCCGGATTGTCCCGCACCTCGGCGGGCGTCCCCTCGGCGATCTTCTTGCCGAACTCCAGCACCACGATCCGGTCGGTGACCCCCATGACCAGGCGCATGTCGTGCTCGATCAGCAGCACCGTGACGCCGGTGTCGCGGATCCGCCGGATCAACGCCAGCAGGTCGGCCTTCTCCGCCGGGTTGAAACCGGCGGCCGGCTCGTCCAGGCAGAGCAGGGTGGGATCGGTGGCCAGCGCCCGCGCGATCTCCAACCGGCGCTGCTCGCCGTAGGAGAGGTTGCGGCTCACGTCACCGGCCCGGTGCACGATCCCCACGAAACGCAGCAGCTCCAGCGACCGGGCCCGGCCGGAGCGCTCCTCCCGCCAGAACCGCGGCAGCCGGAACAGCGCACTGAGCACGCTCGTCTTGTGGTGCGCGTCCGCGCCCACCATGACGTTCTCCAGCGCGGTCATCTCCGGGAACAGCCGCACGTTCTGGAAGGTCCGGGCGATGCCGCCGCGGGTGATCTCGTGCTTCTTCTTCCCGACGATCGACTCGCCCAGGAACCGGATCGCCCCGCTCGTCGGCCGGTACACCCCGGTCATCGCGTTGAAGCAGGTCGTCTTGCCGGCCCCGTTCGGCCCGATCAGGCCGAAGATCTCACCCCGGCGCAGCGAGAAGGACACCTGGTTGAGCGCCACGACACCCCCGAACCGCAGGGTCACGTCGTCGACCTCCAGCAGGACATCATCATCGGGTACGCCCACCGCCCGCGACCCCGGCGCAGCGGCCGTGCCCGTCGGTGCCGCCTCGTCCACCGGGCCGGCGTTGCGCTGGTCGAGCTCCTGCGGAGTCTCGATGTGCGGCTCGCTCACAGCGGAGCCACCTCCTTCTCCCGGTCCTTGAGCTCCATCGCCCGGCGCCGGCTCGGGATCAGGCCCTGCGGCCGCAACACCATGATCACGATGATCACCACGCCGAACATCGCGAACCGGTACTCGTACAGGTCCGTCTCGAACAACTCGATGCCGCGCAACCGGTCCGGGATGTACGAGATCAGCGCGCCGCCCAGGATCGCCCCGGCGATGTTGCCCGAACCGCCCATCACCACACCGGCCAGCACCAGGATCGAGAACTGCAGCACGAACGTCTGCGAGTTGATGAAGCCCTGCTCACCGCTGAACAGCACCCCGCCGAGACCACCGATGAACGCGCCGATCGCGAACGCCCACAGCTTGAACCGGGTGGTCCGCACGCCCATGATCTCGGCGGCCTCCTCGTCCTCCCGGATCGCCAGCCAGGACCGGCCGACCCGGCTGTTGTCCAGGTTCCGCACGCCGAGGATCACCAGGATGATGACGGTGAGACCGAGCCAGAAGTACGGGACCGCGTCCGTCACGCCGAACAGCGGCTTACCGCCCGCTAGCTGGCCCGGCGGATGCGGGATGTTCGTGAAGCCGCGGTCGCCGCGCAGCACCGTGGTGCTCGTCGCCACGATCCGGATGATCTCCGCGAAGCCGAGCGTGACGATCGCCAGGTAGTCGCCGCGCAACCGCAGCGTCGGCCAGCCCAGCACCAGACCGGCGAACATGGTGACCGCCAGCGCCACCGGCGCCGCGGCCAGCCAGGCCCAACCGGTCCCCGAGTACAGCACGCTGTCGCGCGAGGTCAGCAGCGCCGTGCCGTACGCGCCGACCGCGAAGAAGCCGACGTAGCCCAGGTCGAGCAGGCCGGCGTAGCCGACCACCACGTTCAGGCCCAGCGACAGCAGCACGTAGTAGGACATGTTGAACAACGCGCTCGGCCAGTCGATGCCCTGCGTGACGATCTGCGGCCCGATCAGCGGGACCTTGGCCGCGTACGGCAGCAGGAACGCCAGCACGGCCGCCACCAGCACGATGATGCCCCGCACCCAAGCCGGCTGCCGGCCGAACCAGCCGCGCACCCCGCCGGCGGAGCGGAAATTTTCCTTGTCCGGCGCTGCCGGTGTCTCCGTCGTCGTCATGCCCGTGCCCTTCCGAGCGACTCGCCCAGCAGACCGGTCGGCCGGAACAGCAGGATCAGCACCAGCAGCACGAACGCCGCCGCGTGCAGCCACTGCGACCCGAACAGCCCGGCGGCGTAGTTCTGCAGCACCCCGAGCAGCAGGCCGCCCAGCAGGGCGCCGCGCAGGTTGCCGATGCCGCCCAGCACGGCCGCGGTGAACGCGTCGATGCCGAGCAGGAAGCCCGCGTCGTACTTGGTGACGCCGATCTTCAAGTCGTACATCACCGCGGCGATCCCCGCCATCAGGCCGCCCAGCAGGAAGACCAGCGAGATCACCCGGGACTTGTTCACGCCCATCAGGGCGGCGCTGTCCGGGTTCTGGGCCACCGCGCGGATACCCCGACCCAGCCGCGAGCGGCTGATGAAACGATCCAAGACGAACATCATCACCAGCGACAGCCCGATGATCAGAATCTGCAGGTTGGTGATCTGCGTGTTGCCCAATGTGATGACGGTTTTACTCTGGATAATCGGTGGCACGCCCCGCTGATTGCGGTGCGTCAGCACGCCGATCACCTCGGAGATCGCGAGCGACGCCCCGATCGCGGTGATCAGGAAGGCCAGCGGCGGAGCATTGCGCCGCCGCAACGGGCGGTACGCCACCAGCTCCACCGTCAGCGCGGTCAAGCCGGACGCGACGATCGCCACCACCAGGCCGAGCGCCATGTACGCCAGCATCGCACCCCAGTTCGGGGCACCGGAGTTCTGATCGAGGCCGAAGGCGCCCCAGGCGATGAGACACGCGTACGTGCCGACGACGAAAACCTCGGAGTGGGCAAAGTTGATCAGCCGCAACACGCCGTAGACCAGGGTGTAGCCCAAGGCGAACAGGGCAATGATCGCGCCCTGTGCCAGACCGGCAATGGTGAGCGGCCCGAAGTCCTGGATCAGACCGGAAAAGTTCACAGAGGGGCTCCAAAACGACGAGGTCGGT
>DASWMR010000243.1:0-5090 GCA_036399635.1 Actinoplanes sp.
CGCCGTGATGGGCCAGCTCTTCGTGCTGACCGCGGCGATGGCGGCCGGTCTGGAACGCTCCTGGGCGGCTTTCGGCGTGCTCGCGGTCGGCGCCGCACTGCTGATCCTCGAGGCCACGGTGCCGCGGATGGGCCTGCCGCAATACCGCCGCGAGGCGACCACCGTCGAGTGGGCCGGTTACGCGTCCGCGGTGCTGGCCGGGGTGCTCGCCTTCGACTCGCCGGCGCACCTGGCCGCGCTGCTCGCCGCCTGGGGCGCGGTCCTCGGCCTGGCCGCCGCTCGGATCGGGCGTCCGGCGGGCCAGCGGCGGACGCTGTTCTGGACAGCGGTCGGCTTCGAGATCGTCGGCTGGTGGCTGTTCATCGCACTGTCCGATGTGGCCCTCCCTGAGGCGTACACTCTGCCGTTCGCCGCGTTGGCGCTGCTGGTGGGCGTGATCGAGGCGCGCACTCGGGACGACCTCAGCAGCTGGGCGGCGTACGGCCCGGCCCTGCTGGCCGCCTTCGTGCCGACCGTCGGCATCGTGCTGGCCGGTAACGGTGGCGAGCTGCGCGAGGTGCTGCTCCTGCTCGGCGCGGTGACCACTCTGATCATCGGCTCGACCAGCCGCCAGCAGGCTCCGGTCGTGGTGGGCGCCGTGGCCACCGTGTTCGCCGCGATCCACTTCGCGATGACGCTTGTCGGTCCGTGGCTGGTCCTGGTGCCGGTCGGCGTGATCCTCCTGGTGGTCGGCGCCGGCAACGAGAACCGCCGCCGCACCCGCGAGGGCCTGCGCGATGCCCTGGTCCGGATGCGCTAAATCAAGATCAAGAAACGCAAACTGCGGAAAGTACGGGATCAGCGACGAGTCCCGCTTCGACGAGCCCGGCACCGTCGTTGGTCACGCTCATCGCGCCGCCGCCGGGCGGACCTGCCAACACCGGCTCACCCCGCCAATCCGCCCCAGGTCGCACGCATTGACAGGCGGCGATATCGTGCACCGATGGTCGTTCCGCTGCAGCCCGACCCGGCCTGCCTGACTGCAGCACCGCATTTCCACCAGCACCTGATTGCGCGGCATGCCGGAACGCCGGAGGAGTTGGGCTGGATGGCCAGCCACGAATGGCCGGAGGCGCCGCGTGCTGACGGGCAGCTGCTCGAGAACCTGTGCGGGCGGCTGAAGCCCTATCTGGGGCTCTGAAGCAGACCGCGCACGACGTCGGGGCTGGGGTTCACATAGGACCCGCTGGTCGTCACCACGGTCGGGACCGTCTCGTCGCCGCCGGTGACGCCGCGGACCGAGGCGGCGCCGGCCGGATCGGCCCAGATGTCCACCCAGTGGAGCCGCCCGGCGTTGCGGCCCACCGTCACGCGCAGACGCAGGCAGAAGGGGCAGCCTGGTCGCCAGTAGACGATCGGGCGGCCGTCACGGGCACTCGCCGCACGGGCCTGCGCGTCGGTGACCGAGCTGGGGAACGCGCGCGGAGACAACAAGAACGCCGCGAACAGGAACAACGCGGCCGAGAGGAAACGGCCGAACGCCGCGAACGCGCACGCGCCGACAAGCAGGGCGATCGACGGACCCCAGCGGCGCACCATGCGACCAACCTACCCGAGAAGGCGCTCGCGCAGGGCCGCGTCCTTCTCGGCGACCAGCTTCTCCAGGCTGGCCTGAAAGTTCGCCATTCTGGTGCGCAGCAACGGGTCAGCGGCACCCAGGATGCGGACGGCGAGCAGGCCCGCGTTGCGCGCGCCGCCGATCGACACGGTGGCCACCGGGACGCCGGCCGGCATCTGCACGATGGAGAGCAGCGAGTCCATCCCGTCGAGGTGCTTCAGTGGCACCGGCACCCCGATCACCGGCAGCGGCGTGAGGGACGCGACCATGCCGGGCAGGTGCGCCGCGCCGCCGGCCCCCGCGATGATCGCGTGGAGTCCGCGGTCGGCGGCCGACTCGGCGTAGTCGACCATTTTGCGGACGGTGCGGTGCGCGGAAACGACGCCCACCTCGAACGGCACCTCGAACTCGGCCAGCGCCACCGCGGCCGCCTCCATGGTCGGCCAGTCCGAGTCGCTGCCCATGATGATGCCGACCTGCGGTGCAGTCACTTGATCTCCGTTTCTGACGGCTCCGCAGCCGTACCTTCCTGAAGCCACCGGGCGGCGCTGGCCGCGCGGGCCCGCACCGAGGTCATGTCGTCGCCGAGCACAGTCACGTGCCCGATCTTGCGGCCGGGGCGGACCTGCTTGCCGTACAGGTGCACGCGGGCCCCGGGGTCGGACGCGAAGAGGTGGTGCAGCCGCTCGTCGATCGAGATGCCGCCGGCCGGGCCGCCGAGCACGTTCGCCATCACCACGGCCGGGGCGGTCAGCGCCGTCGAGCCCATCGGATAGTCGAGCACGGCCCGCACGTGCTGCTCGAACTGCGACGTCCGGGCGCCCTCGATGGTCCAGTGACCGGAGTTGTGCGGCCGCATCGCCAGCTCGTTGACGACGATGCCGGCCTCGGTCTCGAACAGCTCGACCGCCAGCAGTCCGACCACGCCCAGCTCGGTGGCGAGGTCGATGGCGAGCTGCTGGGCCTTCACCGCCACCGACTCGGGTAGCCCAGGCGCGGGCGCGAGGACCTCGACGCAGATGCCGTCCCGCTGCACCGTCTCGACCACCGGGTACGCCGCGACCTGCCCGAACGGCGAGCGCGCCACCAGCGCGGCCAGCTCCCGGCGCAGCTGGACACGTTCCTCGACGATCAACGGCGTACCGGTCGCGACAAGCTCCGCGGCCTCGGCGGCCGAGTCGAGCATCCAGACGCCGCGCCCGTCGTATCCCCCGCGGGTGGCCTTGGCCACCACCGGCCAGGAGCCCTCGGCGAAGGTGACGATGTCGTCGGCCTTGGTGACCCGCCCCCAGCGCGGCACCGGCGCACCCAGGTCGGCGAGCCGCTCCCGCATCATGCCCTTGTCCTGCGCGAAGACCAGCGCCTTCGAGCCGGGGAAGACTTTCACCCCGGCGGCCTCGAGCGCCTCGATGTGCCCGGTCGGCACGTGCTCGTGGTCGAAGGTGACGGCCTCGCAGCCGGTCGAGAACTCGCGCAGCGCGGCCAGGTCGGTATGCGACCCGATCCGCACATCGGCGGCGACGAGCGCGGCACTGTCGTCCGGCGACTCGCTGAGCACGCGCAGTGACTGGCCGAGGGAAATGGCCGCCTGGTGGGTCATCCGGGCCAACTGGCCGCCGCCCACCATGCCGACCACGGGCAGACCTGTTCGGGTATCCATCGCCCGCAAAGCCTAGCGAAGCCCCAGCTCAACTCCCCCACCGGACAGCGACCATGCCGTCATCGCCACCCGGCTCATGGCTTGGCTGTTCGGCGGCGGCTGGCCGATTACCCAAATCGTGCAGGCCATCGGTATCCACATTCCCGGGCCGGACGGCGTCGGCGGTCGTGTTCCCGACCTCACGCTCTGGTCAAAGCCGCTTCCGGCGTCGGCCGTCTGGCTTCCCACCACCGACCTGGCACTGGCGATCGAGATCATCTCCCGCGGTTCCGAGTCGATCGATCAGCTCGTCAAGGTCGCGGAATATGCGAGCGCCGGCATCCCGCGGTACTGGACGGTCGCCCGCGACGCGGCCCACACCGCCACTCTGTTCCGGCTGACCGACAGCGGCGTCTATGAGACCGTCGCGCAGATGCCGCTCGACCAGCTGCTGGCGACCACACCCGGCGATCATCTTCAGGCCTGATCGCGCAGGCGGGCATCTTCAGGCCTAATCGCGCAGGCGGGCCATCAGGTCGTCGGGTGTGGTCACCGGGCGGTCGCAGACAAAACCCCGGCAGACGTAGGCGGTGGGTGCGCCGCCCAGGAGCGGGCGGTCGGCCAGCAGCGGTACGCCCGGGCGGTCCGGCTCGCCGGCGACGATCACCGTGCCGGGCGGGGCATGCCGGTGCGCGGCGGCCAGCAGGGGTTCGGCCTCTTTCTCGTCGGTGAAGACCACGGCGATCTCGTACGGGCCGGCCAGCGCCGCCTCGGCCACGGTTGACGAATAGCCCGCAAAGCGGGGATGACCGCCGATCAGCGAACCGACAGTTGCCAGGGCGGCGTCGGCGGCCTCCCGGTAGGCGGTCTCGCCGGCCAGCGCGGCATGGCCCACCAGCGCGGCACAGATCGACGACAGGCCCGACGGTGTCGCGTTGTCGGTCGGGTCGGCGGGCCGGGTGACCAGGCGCTCCGCGTCGTCGGCGGTGTCGTAGAAGCCGCCCTTCCCGGTGCCGAAGTGGGTCAGCGCAACGTCCAGCAACTGCCGCGCCAGGCCGAGCCACCGGCCGTCCGCGGTGATCTGGTGCACCGCCAGGAACGCCTCCGCCACGCAGCCGTAGTCCTCGAGCACCCCGACCGGCTCACCCACGACGCCGTCCCGGGAGACCCGGCGCAGACGGCCGTCGACCAGATGCCGCTCGGCCAGCACCCCGGCCAGCTCGATCGCGGCCCGCCGCGACTCGGCCGAGCCGGTCAGCACCCCATGCTCGGCCAGCGCGGTCACCGCCAGGCCATTCCACGAGGCGACGACCTTGTCGTCCCGGGCGGGCTGCGGGCGGGCGGCGCGGGCGGCGAGCAGCCGGGAGCGTACGTCCACCCACCGCTCCCGCAGCTGCGGGTCCGCGGCGTCGATGTCCCGAGCCAGCACGAGGACGCTGCTGCCGTGCTCGAACGTGCCCTGCCTGGTCACCCGGAACAGGTCGGCGGCCCACGCGCCGTCCTCCTCGCCCAGCACCTCGACGAGCTGGGCGGGCGTCCAGGCGTACGTCAGCCCCTCGACCCCGTCGGTGTCGGCGTCCAGCGCCGAGGCCAGCCCGCCGGCCGGGGTGCCGAGGTCGCGCAGCAGGAAGGCAGCCGTCTCGTCGGCGATCCGCCGGGCGAAGGCGTCGCCGGTAAGGCGCCAGAGCTGGGTGTACGCCCGCAGCAGCAGCGCGTTGTCGTAGAGCATCTTCTCGAAGTGCGGCACCGTCCAGGTGGCGTCCACCGCATAGCGCGCGAAGCCGCCGGCCAACTGGTCGTAGATGCCACCGCGGCCCATCTTCTCGGCGGCGTGCGCGACGATCTCGAGCGCCT
>DASWMR010000244.1:0-4730 GCA_036399635.1 Actinoplanes sp.
TAGATCGTGGGACTGGTCGCCCCGGCACCCGCCGGGGCGACCGGAGCCGCCCCCGTCTCGGCTAACTGGTTTCGCCGGCCATGCTGAACGATCCGAGCCGATTGATCGCGTAGAGCGCCCCGCCGAGGGCGAAGACCACGCTCATCGTGATCGCCACCGGCAGCGAGACCAGACCCTCGAGCAGCGCGGTCGGCGTGATCTTGTCGGCGATCGTGATCACGTACTGCTCGATGGAGAGCACCCGGGTGCCGCTGACGAACCGGCCCAGCAGGCCCTCCCAGACCAGGATGTAGAGCAGGCCGAGCAGTACCGGTCGCCGGGTCAGCAGGCTCAGCAGCAGGAACAGGGCGGAGTAGGCGATCGCGCCGGCGGTCGCCGCGATCGCCAGGGCCAAACCGAAGCGCACCGAGTCGGCCAGCACGCCGGCCACGAAGAGCGGCACCGCCGAGGTCACCGCGGTCACCCCGGCGGCGACCAGCAGCTTGGCGATGATGATGTCCCGACGGGCGAGCGGCTTGGTGAGGATGTGCACGATGGTGCCGTCCTCGACCTCGGAACCGAGCACGCCGGTCCCGACGATCAGCGCGATCACCGGCAGGACGACGGCGAGACCCAGGCCGACAATGACCGGCTGGCCCCAGTCCGACGCCGGGACGTTGTATCCCTTGCAGATCGCGGCCAGCACGATGAGCAGCAGCGGAAGCGGCAGGAGCAGCAGCACCCGGCGGCGGCCGAACAGGCCGCGGGCGGTGATGTAGGCAACCGTGGACATCATGCCTCCAGCAGATAGGAGAAGACGCTCTCCAGCGACTCGTCGGACGGCAGCAGGTGCCGCAGCCGGATGCCCTCGCCGAGGGCGATGCGCGGCAGTGCGCGGGTGAAGCTGCCGTAGTCGGAAGCGCGCACGGTCAACCCGGTCGCCTCGATCTCCACGCCGCTGACCGACTTCTCGCCGATCAGGGCGACCGCCAGGCGCCGGTCGTCGGAGCTCTGCACCGCGAAGACGTGTGGCCGGTTGGTCATCAGCCGGCGGATCCGCCGGTAGTCGCCGGAGGCCGCCAGCCGGCCCGCGACGATCACCTGGACCAGGCCGGAGAGCTGCTCGACCTCCTCCAGGATGTGCGAGCTGAACAGGATCGTGTGGCCCCGGTCGCCGAGCGAGTGCAGCAGGTCCATCATGTGCATCCGCTGCCGCGGATCCATCCCGTTGAACGGCTCGTCGAGCAGCAGCACCTGCGGCTCGTGTACCAGCGCGGCGGCCACCCGGGTGCGCTGCCGCATGCCCTTGGAGAAGGTGTCGACCCGCCGGTCCTGCACGTCGGTCATCTCGACCAGGGTGAGCGCGCGGTTGGCCGCGGCGGCCGGGTCGGGCAGCTTCTGCATCTTGGCGCAGGCGGTCACGAACTCGCGGGCGGTGAGGAAGCCGTGCACCGCCTCGCGCTCGGCGACCAGGCCGAGGGTGCGATAGATGCCCGGGTTGCGCCAGGTCGGCGAGCCGTCGATGGTCACCGCGCCACGGGACGGTGCGAGGAAGCCGGCCATCATGTGCAGCACCGTGGTCTTGCCGGCGCCGTTCGGGCCGAGCAGGCCGGTCACGCCCGGCTGCAGCGCCAGGCTGATGTCGTTGACCGCCACCACGTTGCCGTACCACTTGGAGACGTTCTGCAGTTCGACGACGCTCACAGGGCCACCTTTCGTTCGTGCTGCGGGGCTCCGAAAAGCTCTCTCCTCGCACTCACAGGGAGGCCACCTTCCGGTAGCGGGCCAGCAACACGAGCAGGCAGGCGGCGACCAGGCAGAGCAACTCGATGCCGTAGATCGGACCGAACCGGCCGACGTCGAGTCCGATGTCGACACCGTCGCGCAGCCAGATCTGCACCCCGCTGATCAGCGTCATCGGGCTGACCAGGCCGGAGAGGTGATGCGCCGTCTCGGACGGCAGGATGTTCAGTACGCCGACCACCGGGGTGGTCATCAGGAAGACGGCGACGATGCCGCCGGCCGCGAACGCCCGCTTGCCGGTCAGCGACGCGATCAGCAGCGCGATGCTGGCGAAGAGCACCGCCCAGAGCACGCTGTAGCCCCAGCCCGGAATCAGTCGGCCGATCTCGCCCCAGACCCCGCTCATCCCCTTCTTGGTGGTGAAGGCGGCACCCAGGAACATAATCAATTGCGGTACGCCGAGGAGCAGCCAGACCGCACTGACCAGCGCCACCCACTTGGCGCCGATGTAGTCGAACGCGCGCAGCGGACGGCTGAAGTAAAGCGGCAGCACCCCGGAGCGCATGTCCCGGGAGACCAGCTCCGGCGCCACGATCGCGACGAAGAAGATGACCAGCCAGCTCATCGTGTCGTCGAACGAGAAGTAGTCGAAGAGCGTGATGTTCGCCTGCGCCTTGACCGCCGCGTTGATCACCGCGACCAGCAGCACGATGGCGACCACCAGCCACGGGAAGATCTTCGCCTTGGCGGACCGGCCCAGCCCGAAGGCCGCGCGCAGGCCGTGCTGGTAGATGGCCCCGAACACCGCGGTCCGGCCGAGGCGAGGCCCGGTGTACCGCTGGTATCCGATGTCATGGATGACGCCGGCCTCAGACATCGGCCGTCTCCTTCGAGGTGAAGAGCTCGGCGACGCGGTGGCGTCGCTGGTCGAGGCGGTGCAACGGCAGGTCGAGCTCGGCCACGGCCCGCAGGACGCGGTCGTACGCGCTGTCCGAGTCGAGCGGCACGAGCAGCAGGCGGCCCTCGCGGGTGACCGGGAACTGCAGCGCCTCCAGTGCCGCGGCGAGCTCGTCCGTACCCTCGCTGACCTCGACCGCCAGAACGTCGGACGCGGTGGTCATCGCCGAGATCCGCGCGGCGCGCAGCAACCGGCCGCCCTCGATGGCGATGAGCGAGTCGCAGATCCGCTCGACCTCGCCCAGCAGATGCGAGCAGACCACCACGGAGATGCCGAACTCGCTGCCGATCCGCTGCACCAGAGCCAGCATGGCGTCCCGGCCGGCCGGGTCGAGGCCGTTGGTCGGCTCGTCGAGCAGCAACAGGTCGGGGTCGTGCACGAGCGCCTGGGCCAGCTTGACCCGCTGCTTCATGCCGGTGGAGTAGCCGCCGATCTGACGGTAGCGCTCCTCGTAGAGCCCGACGTGCCGGAGTGCCTCGGAGGCCCGCTCCCGGGCCGCCGTCTTCGGCAGCCCGCTGAGCCGGCCCAGGTGGGTGACGAACTCGGCCGCCGAGACGTCCGGTGGCAGACAGTCGTTCTCCGGCATGTAGCCGACCCGGGCCCGGACCTGGTCGGTCTCGGTGACCGGGTCGAGCCCGAAGACCCGGACCTCCCCGCGGCTGGGCGCGATGAGCCCCAGCATGATTTTGATGAAGGTGCTCTTGCCGGCACCGTTGGCGCCGACGAGCCCGATGACGCCGGCCTCGACGTCGACGGTGAGATCGCTGAGAGCGGTCACCCCGCCCCCGTACGTCTTCGTCAGCGATTGCGTCGCGATGATGGTCACGCGCTCAGCCTAGAAACCCGACGCACCCGCGCGGATCGGGAAGAACCCTGAGACCCGTTCGGGGTCTCTCAGCCCACTCTCAGCTTGGTGGTTCGGCCCTCGGGTCGGGCCGAACCACCTCGCCGTGCGGTCAGCTGGTGGGGAAGCTGTCCGCGGTGCGGATCCTGGATCGGATGAAGACGCCCGACTCGGTCAGTACGCCGGTGCCGGCGTAGGTGGAGCCGGCGCAGGTGCCCGGCTGGAACGCCGCGCTGCCCTCGCCTGCGTCGGAGTACGTCCAGTTGGCGTACCCGATCTTGAGCTGGTCGAGCAGGTCGATCCAGGCCGTGCTGCTCGCGATGTCCACCGCGCCGCCGCCGCTCGCGGTCACCGTGCCGAACTCGCTGACGAACAGCGGCAGGACGGCGGCCGCGCGCTGCACCTCGGCGCGGTAGTTGTCCTTGTGCGACGCGGCGTAGAAGTGGAACGCGTACATGATGTTGGTGGCGTTCACCGGGCTCGCGGTGATCTCACTCGAACTCGACCCGTCGGAAACCCCCAGCGACGACCAGCCGCGGGTGCCGACGATGACCACGGCGTCCGGGTCGTTCGCCCGGATCACCGGGATGATCTGCTCGGCGTAGCTCTTGATGCCGGCCCAGCTCACCCCGTTCGGCTCGTTGGCGATCTCGTAGATGACGTTCGTCTTGGCGGCGTTGCGTGCCGACACGCTCGCGAAGAAGGTCTTCGCACGCTCGAGGTTGTAGTTCGGGTCGCCCGGGGTGAGCGTGTGGAAGTCGATGATCGAGTACAGGCCGCGCGACTCGGCCTGATCGACCAGGCTGTTCACCTGGCTGGTGAAGCCGGCCGGGTCGGTCTCGTAGCCCTCCTCCTGCACGTACATCGAGACGCGCAGCAGGTCGGCCAGCCAGTCGTCGGCCAGCGCGTCCAGCGAGGCGGTGTTGTAGCACTCCGCGAACCACTGCAGGCCGTGCGTGCTCATCCCGCGCAGCTGGATCGGCTGGTCGTACTGGTTGCAGAGGTGCACGCCGCAGACGTGCAACTGCCCGTTGATCGCCACCGGCGACTCGGCCGGCAGTGCGGCGACGGTGGCGGCGGCCGGGGCCGTGGTCTCCGCGGTGGCCGGAAGGGCGGTGATCGTCGCGGCGGTGACCGCGGCGGCCGCGAGCGTCGCGGCCGCGGCGAGGGTCCATCTGCGCATAGTCGGGCTCCATCGCTGTCGGG
>DASWMR010000245.1:0-3470 GCA_036399635.1 Actinoplanes sp.
CCCGAGGTGCCGGCCGCGATTGCCGAGATCCGGCGGTCACCGTCTTCCGTGAGCTGCGCACCGGGCTCACCGAGGACGGCCGCACCAAGCTCAAGTCGCCGACCGGGTCGTTGGCCGCCGTTCGACATGCCGATCGCCGACTCCGAGCTGGTCTTCGGCTACATGACCGAATACACCGGGCTGCGCTTCGCGTTCTTCCTGCTGGCCGAGTACGTCGGCATCATCGTGATCGCCGGCCTCACCACCGTGCTGTTCCTCGGCGGCTGGCACGGCCCGTTCGCCGACCAGCTCGGCTGGCTGTGGACGCTGCTGAAGATCTTCGCCGAGACGTTCGTCATCATCTGGTTCCGGGTGTCCTACCCCCGGTTGCGCGAGGACCAGCTGCAACGTCTCTGCTGGCTGGTCCTCGTGCCGGTCGCCCTGCTGCAGCTGGTGCTGACCGCGATCCTCAAGTCGCTGGCGTGAGGCTTTCCCACCGCTCACGCAGCACGTTGAAGACCTTGTCCGGTACGCCCAGCCGGTCGTCCCGCAACAGCCGCTCGACCGCCGCGACATCCGCCTCGCGACTCGCCGCGGCGAGATCGTCGACCAGGCCGGGCGCGACCTGTTCGCCCCGGCCCGGCATCGCCCCCCAGAGATCCCAGGGCAGCACCTCCAGCCCGGTCAGCGCGGCGGCGTCCCGCATCACGTTCCCGGCGATCCACCACTCGCCGTGCCCGTCCTGGGGGTTGAGCCCGAACCGTTCCGGGTCCGCCTCGCCGGCCCGCACCCGGCGCCAAGCCTCCCCGGCCACCAGGAACCGCTCCCCGACATCACTCAGGTCGAAGTCGATCCCCAGCACCTGCCGCTGCACGTCGTCGATCTGCGCATCGCCCAGCCGCCACCGGTAGCCGTCGTGGAACTCCACCACCCAGTGATCCCCGAACCAGTCCGGCTGGAAGTACGTCCCGAACCCGCACCGCGCCCGGGCGGGCACCCGGTGCGCCCGCAGCATGGCAACACTCACGACGGTGAACCCGCGGCAGTTGGTGGCGGTGCGCCGCCCAGGCTCCCGCGACACGCCGAGCGGCCGGTCATCCCGGGCCAGAACGGCATCCAGGATCTGGTCGGCCGGCCGAAGGTGAACGGTCTCGCGGTCGGCGTCGGTGAGCTCGACTTGATAGCTGTCGCCCCAGAACTCGTGGATCAGCAGCCCCTGCACAGCCCGCGCAATCCCGGCGAAGTCGCCGGGCAGCCCGGCCACCGCCTCAGCGTGCTTCCCCAGCCCGGTCATCAGGCCGGGCGCGGCAAAAGTAGTCTCCATCCGCCCAGCAAACCGCCTGACACCATGTCAGGGTCAAGACCCACTCACAGATGCCGAGGCGTGAGTCGGCTGATCGCAACCGTGATCGGCCAGGGCTCCGCGGTTTCGATCGCGGTGTCGAAGGTGCCGAACGGCTGGTAGATCTCGTTCTCGGGATCGATCTTGTAGGCGTGCACCGTGATGCCGCCGTCGGTCTCGATGCGCCAGTAGTAGGGAATGGCGGCCGCGGCGAACAGGGCCGGCTTGGTGATGCGGTCCATGCTCTGCGACGTCGGCGAGACGATCTCGACGGCGAGCAGCACCTCGTGCGGGCTGTAGTGCCGCCCGCGACGCCGAGCGGCCTCATCGGTAGCGACCAGCACATCGGGGATGAAGGAGCGACGAGGGCTGATACGCACCTCGACTCTCTGAGTCACCTGAAATTCAGCCGGGCAGGACTCCTCGAGCGCGACCATAAGCCGTCCGGCAATTATCTGGTGGATGTCCGTGGGGGAGGGGGATACGAGAAGCACTCCATCGAGCAGCTCGCGGCGGACGCCGTCTTCGGGAAGGGCATCAAGATCGTCCGTGGTCCAGCCGTCGGCGGGCGGCAGATCGCTCATCGCAACGGTCATCTGGGAGCCTCCAGGACGCGGTTGGGTCACCCTGCGTGTCACCGAACCGGAAGATCTGCAGGGGGTGTGCTCGCGTCACACCCGGCGACGGGGCAGGATATGCGTTTGTGAGTGACCACGGGGAGCACAGCACGCCGGGCAAGGGCCTGGTGCAGGGCCTCGCCGTGACGCTCAAGACGATGACCAAGCGGTCGGTCACCCAGCAGTACCCCGACGTCGAACCGGAACTCCCCCCGCGCAGCCGCGGCGTGATCGCGCTGTCCGAGGAGAACTGCACGGTCTGCATGCTCTGCGCCCGCGAGTGCCCCGACTGGTGTATCTACATCGACTCGCACAAGGAAGAGGTCGTGGTCCCCGGCGCCGCGCGCCCCCGCCAGCGCAACGTGCTCGACCGCTTCGACATCGACTTCTCGCTCTGCATGTACTGCGGCATCTGCATCGAGGTCTGCCCGTTCGACGCGCTGCACTGGACGCCCGAGTTCGAATACGCCGAGACCGACGTCCTCGACCTGCTGCACGACAAGAACAGGCTGGGCGACTGGATGCGCACGGTGCCCCCGCCGCCGGCGCACGACGTGCTGGGCGAGCCGTCAAAGGAGGAGGCCACCGCGGCACGCAAGGCCGCAGGCCCAGGCACGGCCACCGCGGCAAAGACCGCAAGGCCAGCCGTACGCCGTACGCCTCCGGCAACCGCACCCGCGGCCTCGACTGGCCCGCCCGCCCCGCCCCCGCCCGCCGCGCCGCCGCCCCCCCCGCCGCCCTTGTCCGCTGAGGCGGCCCCACCCTCGCCCGCTGAGGCGCTCCCGCCCGCTGAGGCGGCCCCGCCCGCTGAGGCGGCGCCGCAGGAGTCGGCTGTGGATCGGCCGGATCGGCCGGATCGGCCGGATCGGCCGGAGTCGGAGCGGTGACCGTCGCGGATGCGCTGATGCTGGCGCTCGGCCTCGTCGCGGTGGGTGCCGGCGCCCTCGTCGTCACCAGCAGCCACCTGGTGCGCGCCGGCCTCTATCTGGTGGTGAGCCTGGGCGCGATCGCCGGCCTCTACCTGGTCCTCGGCGCCGAGTTGGTCGCCTGGGTGCAGGTGCTGGTCTACGTCGGTGCGGTCGTCGTGCTGCTGCTGTTCGCGGTCATGCTCACCCGCGCCCCGATCGGCCCGTCGCCCGATTTGGACCGCCCGGCCGGCCCGGCCGCGGTGATCGGCGGCGGGGTCGGGTTCGGACTGACCGCGCTGCTGGTCGACGCGTTTCGCTGGACCAGCTTCGAGCTCCCGCCGCCGGGCAGCGCGCGGCGGGTCGGCGAGCAGGTCTTCGGCTCCTGGGTGCTGCCGTTCGAGGTGATCTCGATCCTGCTGCTGGCCGCTCTGGTCGGCGCGATCGTGCTGTCCCGCCCCGATCTCGGCGCCCGCACCGACCCCGATTCCGTTCCGGCCGAGCCGGCGGGCCCGGTCGACGAGTCGGCCGAGGTGGTCGCCCGGCTGGAGCGGATCGCCGCCCGGCAGGCCGCCGCGCAGGCCCGGGTGCGCCAGCAGGCCGCCGCCGAGCGCGCCGCCGCCGAGG
>DASWMR010000246.1:0-2004 GCA_036399635.1 Actinoplanes sp.
GCATCAGCGTCCCAACCCCCCGAGAAGCAACCGGAAGGGGTTCTTCTGCGGCGTTGGCGGTGTTGTTCTCATGCCGCCGAGAATGCGCGTAGGTGTCACCCGAAGGGGGCCAGGGTGAGGACCTCCGGCCTGCTGTTCATCGACGGAAGGCGGACCGGCCGAGACGTAGGCCAGCACGCTGCGGTCAGCCCCGCATTGATCGACGCAGGGCTGACCGCAGCGTGCCGGGGTGGCGAGATGCGTTTCGCGGCTGCCTTTAAGAGCGCGTGTGCCCGTTTCCCGTCACGACGTACTTCGTTGAGGTGAGCTCGGGCAGGCCCATCGGGCCTCGGGCATGTAGCTTCTGGGTGCTGATGCCGATCTCGGCGCCGAAGCCGAACTCGCCGCCGTCGGTGAAGCGGGTCGAGGCGTTGACCATGATGGCGGCCGCGTCCACCCGGGCCGTGAAGCGCCGGATCGCGGTGATCGATTCGCTGACGATCGCCTCGGTGTGCCCGGTGCCGTAGCGGCGGATGTGGTCGAGCGCGTCGTTCAGCGAGTCGACGACCGCCACCGAGATGTCCGCGGAGAGGTACTCGGTTCCCCAGTCCTGGTCGGTGGCCGCGACCACGTCCGGCGAGTACCCCGCCACGCGCGGGTCGCCGTGCACGGTGATGCCGGCGTCGCCGAGGGCGGCCAGCACCAGCGGCAGGAACGTGTCGGCGATCTCCGCGTGCACCAGCAGCGATTCCGCGGTGTTGCAGGTGGACAGTCGTTGGGCCTTCGAGTTGACCGCGACGGCCAGCGCCTTCTCCAGATCGGCGGCCTCGTCCACGTACACGTGGCAGTTGCCGACACCGGTCTCGATCACCGGGACGGTGGATTCCTCGACCACTGCCTTGATCAGCGCGGCGCCGCCGCGCGGGATCAGCACGTCGACCAGGCCGCGGGCGCGCATCAGCTCCTTGACCGAGTCGCGGGTGGTCGAGTCGAGCAGCTGAATAGTGTCGGCCGGCAGGCCGGCGTCGGCGACCGCCTTGCGCAGCACCGACACGATCGCCGCGTTGGAGCTGAGCGCCGAGCTGGAGCCGCGCAGCAGCACCGCGTTGCCGGCCTTGAGGCAGATGCCCGCCGCGTCCGCGGTGACGTTCGGCCGGCCCTCGTAGATGATGCCGACCACGCCGAACGGCACCCGCACCTGGCGCAGCTCCAGCCCGTTGGCCAGGATCGAGCCGCGCACCACGTCGCCGACCGGGTCGGGCAGTGCGGCGAGCTGGCGCAGGCCGTCGGCCATCGCGGAGACCCGGGCCGGGGTGAGGGTGAGCCGGTCGATGATGGCTTCGGTGAGGCCGCCGGACCGGGCGTTGTCGACGTCGACCGCGTTCGCGGCGACGATGTCGTCGGCGCGCTCGACCAGCCGTTCGGCCATCAGCAGCAGCGCCCGGTCCTTCTCGGCCCGGGTGGCGGTGGCGAGTTCGATGCCGGCCAGCCGCGCGTCGGCGGCCTGCTGCAGAACGGTGCTCAAGGCGTACTCCTCGGGAGAAGGACCAGATCGTCGCGGTGCACGACTTCTCGTTCATAGCCCGGACCGAGCGTCGCGGCCAACTCCGGTGTGGAACGGCCCAGCAGCGGGGGCAGCTCGACCGCGTCGTAGTTGACCAGTCCGCGGGCGACCGGCACCCCGGAGCCGGCGTCGACCAGGTCGACCGGGTCGCCGGCGGCGAACGACCCGTCGACCGCGGTGATCCCGGCCGGGAGCAGCGATTTGCGTCGGATCACCACCGCGGCGACCGCGCCCGGGTCGAGATGCAGGCGGCCCCGCGGGCTGGTGGCGTGGGCCAGCCAGAAGAGGCGGGCGGCCGGGCGCTTCGACGCGGCCCGGAAGAGGGTGCCGACATCCTTGCCGGCGAGCACGTCGCCGGCCAGCTGGGCGGCGGTGAGCACCACCGAGATGCCGAAGCCGGTGGCTATCCGGGCCGCCTCGACCTTGGTCACCATGCCGCCGGTGCCCACCCCGGAGCGACC
>DASWMR010000247.1:0-7276 GCA_036399635.1 Actinoplanes sp.
TCATCCGACGAGGCCGGCCCGGAAGCCGAAGCAAGCTCGGAAGATGAAGCAGACTCGGAAGCTGAAGCAGAGCCGGCGACCGCGGCAGGCAAGCCGTCCGCCCCGGCGTCAACCCCGCCCTCGGACCCGGCGGAGAAGAGCGGCGTAGTCGCGGACGCCCGGCGGCGCGAACGGGTGCGCGGCGCCGGCTGTTCGCCGTCGACGTCCGAGGTGACCGTGCCCGCGGGCGAGCCCTCATCCGAAACCGCAGCGTCCGAGGCCGGACCTGCATCGGCGACCCGGCGCCGGCGACGCTCGCGCTTGGGACGCTCGCCGCCGTCGTCGTCCGACGGCCCGGCGGCCGGGTTGAACGCCGGCGCCGGCGCCGAGGACGGCCCCGACGTGCGGGGACGCCGTCCGCGGCTGCCACCGGCCGGTTCGCGGCGTCGCCGACCGCCGCCGAGGTCTTCCTCGATCTCGGCGGACAGCCCGACCCGGTTGCGGTCGGCGGTCGGCAGGGTGCCCGAGATGTCGGCCGGGATGTCCAGGTCGCTGTAGAGCGCAGTGCTCGTGTGGTAGGTCTCGGGCGGCTGCGGCATGTTCAGCCCCATCGACTTGTCGATGAGCACCCACCGCGGCATGTCTTCCCAGTCCACGAAGGTGACCGCGACGCCCGTTGCCCCCGCGCGGCCGGTGCGGCCGATGCGGTGCGTGTAGGTGTCCGGGTCTTCGGGGCAGTCGTAGTTGATCACGTGGGTGACGCCCGAGACGTCCAGACCGCGGGCCGCGACGTCGGTCGCGACCAGCACGTCGATCTTGCCGGAGCGGAACGCGCGCAGTGCCCGCTCGCGCGCGCCCTGGCCCAGGTCGCCGTGGACGGCGGCGACCGCGAAGCCGCGGAAGTCGAGGTCCTCGGCGACGCGGTCGGCGGCGCGCTTGGTGCGGCAGAAGATCATGGTGAGGCCGCGGGCGCGGGCCTGCAGGATGCGGGCCACCATCTCCAGCTTGTTCAGCGGGTGGGTGCGGTAGACGACCTGCTTGGTCAGCGGCGACGCACCGCTGTCCGCGGTGTGCCCGGCGTGGATGGTGACCGGGTGGTTCAGGAAGCGGCGGGACAGCGCGACGATCGGGTCGGGCATGGTGGCCGAGAAGAGCATCGTCTGACGCTGCTCGGGGAGCATCGCCAGGATCTTCTCGACGTCGTCGAGGAAGCCCAGGTCGAGCATCCGGTCGGCCTCGTCGAGCACGAGCGCCCGGATCGAACCGAGGTTGAGCTGCTTCTGCTTGGCCAGGTCGAGCAGCCGGCCGGGCGTACCGACCAGGATCTCCACGCCCTTCTTCAGGACATCGACCTGCGGTTCGTACGCCACGCCGCCGTAGATTGGCAGCACCCGGATCCCGCGCGTGCTGCCCGCGGCCGCGAGGTCGCGGGCGACCTGCAGGCCCAGCTCACGGGTGGGGACGACGATGAGCGCCTGGGGCTTGCCGTCGGCACCCTCGGAGGGCGCGGTGACCCGCTCGAGGATGGGCAGGCCGAAGCCCAGGGTCTTGCCGGTGCCGGTCGGCGCCTGACCGATCAGGTCGGTGCCGCGCATCGCGATGGGAAGGGCGTACTCCTGGATGGCGAAGGCGCGGGTGATGCCGGCCTTGGCCAGTGCCTCCACGGTCTCGGCGCGGACCCCCAGCTCGGCGAAGGTGGGGCTGTCCGGGCGGACCGGAGCGCGATCGATGACTGGTACGAGTGCTGGTTCGGTGCTTTCGATGTCGGTCATGAAGTTTTACGGGTGCCTCTCGTGGTGCGCCCGCTCGAGTTGTCTGGGGCGCGCTATGGGTAGGGCGCGGGCCACACGCTCGAAAGCGGGCCGCACGCGCGGGTCGCCGCGGCGATCGGAAGAGATCGACGTCGACGGCGACACGGCAAGTCTACCCGACGGGAAGATCGTGCACCTCAGAGCAGAGTTGCGGGAGGAACCCCCGATGTTTCAGGGCTCCTCCCGACGTGTACCTCAGCGGGTGGTGAAGCCGAACGGCCGGTTGCTCGATTCGGCGATCTCCACGTAGGCCACCTTGGCGATCGGGATGATCACCTTGCGGCCCTTCTCATCCGTGAGCGACAGAACGCTGTCCTTGGCCATCGCCTCGGTCACGGCCTGCTCGACCTCCGCCGGAGACTGATCGCTTTCCAGCACCAGCTCACGCGGCGTGTGCTGCACGCCGATCTTGACCTCCACGGGGTCCTCCTTTTCGCGCGACAGGCCGCCGTCAACAACAACCTGGAAATGCCTAGTTACCGCACTGAACGTTATCCGATTTCGGCCGGTGTTCCGCCCGATGCGCCGCCCTGGAGGGGGAAGCTGGCGATCCCACGCCAGATCAGCGCAGCTACCAGCGTTTCGGCTTCCGCTTTAGGCGTACGCCGTCCGTTCGCCAACCAGAACTGGGCCGCCTGCCCGGCCGCCCCGACGAGGCCGGAGGCGAGCAGTTCGGCGGCTGCGGTGCTGAGGTTGGTGTCCGAGATGATGGTGTCCGTGACGGCGGCGATGCTGCCCTGCTCGACCCGCTCGACCCGCTCGCGCACCTGCGGGTCGTTACGCAGGTCGGACTCGAAGACCAGCCGGAACGCTTCACTCTCGTGGTCCATGAAGTCGAAGTACGCCTGGACGGCGCCCTTCACCCGCTCCTTGTTGTCGCTGGTGGCGTGCATGGCGTCGCGAACCTTGGCGATTATCGCGTCGCAGTGCGTGTCCAGCAGGGCCAGGTAGAGCTCGAGCTTGCCCGGGAAGTGCTGGTAGAGCACTGGCTTCGAGACGCCGGCCCGCTCAGCGATGTCATCCATGGCGGCCGCGTGGTAGCCCTGCGCCACGAACACCTCCTGGGCGGCGGCCAGCAGCTGCTTGCGCCGCGCGGAGCGCGGTAGGCGGGTGGGGCGGGCCGTCTGTGCCCCGCCGGACGCAGCGGTCATGTCTGTGAACCTCCTGGGGTCGGATCCCCGCGGATGTGTGGCGTGGTTTGCCCGTTCGTCGTCGGTGGTCGCCGGCCGAGCAATTGTCGCGACGCTGCAACTTATCGCCACTGCCACCACACGGTAGCCTCAGCGGGGGCGGAGCGAGGAGCACGCGGTGGATGAATCAGGGCATACCGGAGACATCGGGCCCGCGGAAAGCGGTAACGGTGCCGATGGGCGCGAGCGTGTTCGGGTGAACGGCTGGGCAACGGCGGACAGTCCCTGGGCCCACACGGGCGCGACGGTCGACCAGGTGGGCGCGCCGCTCGACGAAGCAGGCGCCACCGGCGAGGCGGAGGGCGACCCGCCGTCCTGGCGTCGGTCCTCGGCGGAGACCAGCCGGTCGTTCCCGCGCAGCGCGACATTCCCGTCGTCGGGCGTGCCCGCCTCAGCCCTGCCCGGTTCAGCCCGACCCGGTTCAGCCCTGCCCGGTTCAGCCCTGCCCGGTTCAGCTCGGCCCGCTTCGTCCGTTCCCGTCTCCGCGTTGCCGGCCCGGCCCTCTTCATCCTTGCCCGCCGGCCCGCCCTATGGGGATATGCCCACCGCAGGCAGCTCGGGCAGCCCGGCCGCGCCCCCCTCGTCGTCCGGCTTCGTCGACGCGCCGCCGGACGGCCAGATTCCCCCGTCCGGGGACGACTACTCCGCCGCCCGCTGGTCCGAGGCCCGCCCGCGCTATTCCGACCTGCTCGCGCACCTCTCGCCGCCGGGTGGCGAGCCAGCCCGGCCACCGGCGCCGCGTACCGAGCCCACCGTCCCTGGCCTGGGCGATCCGGGCGCGATCACCGAGGTGATCCGCCAGCCCGGCTTCGACGCGCCGACCCCGAGCAGCGCACCGCCCTACCCCTACGAGGGTGACCTGGAGGACGTACCGGCCCGGCCGTCCGCGCCGGCGCAGCGGGCCGCGGTGCCGATGGTGCGCCCGGCCGTGCCCGGCCGTCGGGCCGACGCCGATCCGGCCCGACACGCGCTCACCCCGACCGTCCAGGCCGCCGCGGAAACCCCGCACACCCGGCCGTCCTACGACCCGGCCAGCTTCCCGCGCCGGCTGCCCTACGAGCCGGTGCTGCCGCCCGAAGGATCGGGCTACGTGCCGGCTTCCACGCCCGGCTCGCCGTACGTCCCGCCTACTTCCGCGCCCGGCTCGCCGTACGTGCCGCCTACTTCCGCGCCCGGCTCGCCGTACGTCCCGCCGCCGGCGTACACGTCGTTCGACCAGGGCCCCGGTGCGATCGATCCGCGTCTGGTCGGCCCGGCCGAGCGGGTGCTGCCCAGGCGCGTACCGGCTGAGCCGGACGTGCCGAAGGTGCCGGACCCGCCCTCGGCGGAGCCGCCCGCCGAGACCCCGGCGCTCGCCCGGATCGCCACCCACCTGCGCCGCGGTGACGTGCTGCCGGCACAGGAGCGGCAGGAGGGCTTCGACGTGCAGGCCATCCTCGGTGCGGTGCGCGAGGTGGCCGGAGTGCGGGATGCGTCGTTGCGCACCACCCCGACTGGCGCGCACAGCCTGCGTCTCGACCTCGCCGAGGGCGCCGACCCGGCCGAGGTAAGCCGTCAGGTCGCCCGGCTGCTCCAGGAGCGGATGGGGCTGGATGCGGCGATGAAGGGCGAGGTGCCCCCCGCCTTCGCCGGTCCGCAACAGCCCGGTCCGCAACAGCCCGGTCCGCAACAGCCGGGTCCGCAACAGCCCGGTCTCCAACAGCTCGGTCCGCAACAGCTCGGTCCGCAACAGCTCGGTCCGCAACAGCTCGGTCCGCAACAGCTCGGTCCGCAACAGCGCAGTCCGCAACAGCCCGGCCAGCAACAGACGCGGCAGGCGGCATCGGTCGCCGCCCCGGTGTCGCCGTCCGCCGCAATGCCGTCCGCGCTGTCGGCTGCCGAGCGCCGACCGGTCTCCGGCCCGCCGACAACGGAAAGCCTCCGAGCGGCAACAGAGGTGCAGAGCCGCCGGGTGGCCGAGGCGGAGAGCCGCCGGGTGGCCGAGGTAGAGAGCCGCCGGGTGACGGAGGAGCACCGCCGGGCGGCCGAGCAGGAGAGCCGCCGCGCGGCCGTGGAGGCGGAGAGTCGGCAGGCGGAGGCGGAGAGTCGGCGGGCGGAGGCCCGTCGATCGGCCGAACCGCACCCGGCCGCCGTCGTCGAGGGCACCGAGGTCGACCACGGCCCGGCCCGCCCGCTCTACCCCGGCGAGCATCCCGGCCCGCGCATCGTCATCGAGAACGTGCACGTCAACACGTACGGCACCGAGGCCGGTGTGGAGGTCCGGCTCGCCGTCGGCGCCCGCACCGCCGCCGGCGTCGCGAACGGTCCCGCGGTGGACGGTTACCTGTTGCGTCTCTGCGCGATGGCCACCGCCGGCGCGGTCGACCAGCTGCTCGCCGACTCGGCCCACCCGGAGGGTCCGGCGCGCTGCTTCGTGGAGCACGCCGGCGCCGTCCAATTCGGCGCCAACCAGGTCGCCGTCGTGGTGCTGCTGCTGGCCTGCGACGGCTGGGTGGAGCAGCTGTCCGGTTCCGCCGTGGTGGTCGGCGACGACCGCCATGCGATGGTGCGTGCCACATTGGCGGCGGTGAACCGGCGGTTAGAGGCACTCTTGTCTCGATGAGAGGCGCCATTCTGGCCGACGACAGCGTGCTGCTGCCGGACGGCGAAATACCACCACCGTGGCCCGCACGCCGGGTCCTCATCGGCGGGGCGATGCTGCAGGTGCGGGACACCCCGGCGACCCGCCCCGAGGCCGAGCCGGCCGTCTACGTGCACGGCCTCGGCGGCTCGTCGCAGAACTTCACCGACGTCGCCGGCCTGCTCGCCGACCGGTTCGACGCGCAGGCGGTCGACCTGCCCGGCTTCGGCTACAGCGATCCGAGCCCGCGCTATTCGATCCCGGCCTTCGCGGCCACCCTGATCGGCTATCTGGAACACGCCGGCCGCGGCGCCGTCCACCTGGTCGGCAACTCGCTCGGCGGTTCGATCGCGGTCCGGGTCGCCGCGCTCCGCCCCGACCTGATCCGCACCCTCACCCTGATCTCGCCGGCGATGCCGTTCCTGAACCCGCGCCGCACCGCGCAGGGCCCGGTCCTGCCACTGCTGGCCCTGCCGCGGGCGCATCGCGTGCTGGCCTGGGGTATGGCTCGGATCACCGCCGAGGAGATGGCCGACCAGGTGCTGGCCGCCTGCTTCGGTGATGCCCGGCGGGTAAGCGCGCAGCGCCGGGCCGAGGCGATGGAGGAGATCCGGCTGCGCTACACGGTGGCGCACTATCCCGAGGCGTACCTCGGCACGCTGCGCGGACTGGTCGGCAGCTTCCTGCGGGCGTACCTGCCGGGGGAGAACTCGCAGTGGCGGCTGGCCGCCCGCGTGCAGGCGCCGACGCTGGTCATCGGCGGTCTCACCGACAAGTTGGTCGATCCGCGGGTGCCGGTGCAGGTGGCTCGCACCATCCCGGACAGCCGGCTGCTGATCCTGCCCGGGGTGGGCCATGTCGCGCAGATGGAGGTGCCGCGCCTGGTGGCCCGGGCGGTCGTCGGCATGCTCAACGACGTGCGGTCCCCGGTGGGCGGCTAGGCCGACCCCACCAGACGGGCCTGCCTCATCGGTCCGAGGGGCCACGCAGTGACCGCGACGTATGCGAGGCTGTGCCCGATGATCGATGGCGCCACCCGCACCCCCGCCACCCGGCCGCTCCACCGGAAGAACCGGTCGCGCGGCTGGTGGCTGCTCATTGTTGGGCTGGTGGCGGTGCTTTCCGGTACCTTCACGCTCGGTCACGGGCTGCGGGCGAGCGAGTCGGCGTCGGCGTTCCAGCGGGTGCTGCCGGTGACCGCGTCACCCGCCCCGCTCCGCACGCCGGTCGTGCCGCCACCGGAGCCGTCGCCGCCACCTCCGGCATTGCCGGAGGAGACCCAGCTGCGACTGGTGGGCGCGGTTCCGACGCACGGTTCCGGCACCTTCACGTACGCCTCCCGGCGCGGCCCGGTGTTCGGCACCAAGGGCCCGCTCCGGCGCTTCCGGGTGGCCGTCGAACAGGGGAGCGACGAGGACCCCGACGATTTCGCCGACCGGGTCGCGGCCATCCTCGGCGACCCGTTGAGCTGGACTGGCGGTGGTCGGCTCCGGCTCCAACTGGTGCCCGGGACGGAGGCGGCCGACTTCGCCGTGCTGCTGGCGACCCGGGACACGGCCGGGCGGTTGTGTCTGCGCGGCGGCACGAACATCGGGGTCGACGGGAAGCCGTACACGTCCTGCCGCACCACCGGCCGGGCGATCATCAACCTGGACCGTTGGCGGCTCTCCGCCGAG
>DASWMR010000248.1:0-5940 GCA_036399635.1 Actinoplanes sp.
CTGGGACGGGCCGAACGGGCTGCCGGATCCCTCTGCTGCCCGGGATGTGCCGAACGGGCTCCCGGATTCCTGTGCTGCCTGGGACGGGCCGAACGGGCTGCTGGTGTCGTCTGCGGGTCGGGCCAGGCCGTACGGGCTGCCGGAATCTGACGCGGCGGGGCTCGCTGTGCCGAACGGGTTGCGTGCGCTCTGGTCGCTGTCCGAGTCGCCGAAGGGCAGCCGGCCCGGCGCGTCCGTTGCGGACTGCTGATGCGGGGAGCCGAACGGTGCCTGCTGGCTGCGGATCGGCAGGTCGGCGGCGGGTCGTTGGGACGCCGCCGGGGAGAGGCTTGCCGGACTGGACGTGCCGCGCAGCAGGAAGCCGCCCTGGCCGCCGCGCCGGGTCGGGACCGTGCCATTGCTGCCGGAACGGAGGGGGAAACCGCCTGCGTCGGCCGAGCGGTCGGAGCTGCTGGACGTGCCGGGCAGCGGGGAACCGCCGTCGTCGCCGGGCCCGGCCGACCGGCCGGATGCCGGGATGTCGGGCACGTCGGCGAGGGTGGCGCCGGGGACGCGGACGCGTTGGGCGCCGAAGACGGAGACGCCGGGCGGCCGGCCGGTGGCCGGATCAACATCGCCGGGCCCGGCTGGGCGGTCGCCGCCCGAACTCCGGCCGGCGGCGCGGGCCGCGAAGCCGTCGAAGCCATCGACCGAGACGCCGGGGTCGACCGCCGCCGGGTTGCGCTGCGGCAGCGGATCGGCGGGGGCGGCCAGCCGGGCCGGCGACTCCGTCGGGCCGCCGCTGGCGGGCCGCGGTGCCCACGCAGATTCGTCGGGTGTGGACCGACCGCCGGAAGAACTGCCGGACGACGCTCTGAAGGGCGAGGCAGAGCCGGTGTTCGAGTTGCCAAATGACGGTCCGAGAGGGGAGGCCGAGCCGGTGTTGGGGTTGCCGGTGGACGGTCCGAGGGGGGAGGCCGAGCCGGTGTTGGAGTTGCCGGACGACGGGCCGAAGGGGGAGGCCGAGCCGGTGTTGGAGTTGCCGGACGACGGTTCGTAAGGGGACCCGGAACCGGCCGAATTCGGCACGAACGGGCTGGCCGACCCCACGTTGGGGCGGCCGGGTTGCGGCCCGTCGGGCGACGCGGACCCGGAGCCGCGGCCGTTGGGCGGGCCGAACGGGGACGCGGAGCCGCTGCCGTTGGGCGGGCCGAACGGGGACGCGGGGCCGCTGCCGTTGGGCGGGCCGAACGGGGTGCTGGAGCTCGCCGCGGAGCTGCCCGAGTGTGGGCCGAAGCTGGGCGGCGTCGACGTGCCCGAGGAGGAAGCCGACGGGCTTGAGGAGGAACCGGGGAACGGCTCGAACGCCGGGGAGTCGCTGTCGTCTGGCTGCGGGACGCGGGCCGAACCGTAGGACGTGCCTGTCGACTTCGCGGCGCGGCCCTGCTGGCCGAAGGTCGGCACGGCGGGGACGACGAACGGTGAGCCACCGTTCGGCGTGTGATCCGGCGGCGGGCCGTACGAATCGGGGAAACCGTCGGCGGGCGCCGGGGCCGAGGCCCGGCCCGAGACCCGTCGACCGTCGGTGTCCGGCGGGAAGCCGTCCGACGTCGGGCCGCCCGACGTGGCCTCGGCCGGCTGTCCACCGGCGTAGTGCCCCTCGGACGTCATGAGCGCCTCCTCATCCATGCGGCCGTGCCAGCTTTGCACGGACGCGACCCGGCGGCGAACCCACCTCGGACCGTGCCCAGCTCTGAGGCCAGGCCGTGCGGGACCGCCGGCCGCGGTCGTCGCGGGTCGGAGGCCCCGGTCACCGCGCCGGCCGACCATGCCGGCTCAGTGACCGAGCCCCACGGTACCGGGCGCGGGCGACCTGAGGAATCCCGGTGTACGCCCGGAAGGGGACGGCCAACGGATCTTTAACACAGTGTTGAGAAAACGGAACGGCCCACCCGGAAGCCGGGCGGGCCGTTGAGCCGCTGGATTAGGACGGCTGACGCTGGGCGAGAATCATGATCTCGTCGCGCATGGCCTGGGTGGGTGCCGTCCGCCACGCCCGGTTGATGGCCCGGTTGTCGCGGTTGGCCTGCCGGCGCTGACGGACGCGCTCGACGATGCTCATGGCGTTGCTCACTTCCCTCTTCCGGCCAACGGCCGGGATCACTGCCGGTACGACCCATTCTGCTCTACATGAGAGCGAATCGCCATAGATTTAGAGGATGATGAGCGGCACCAGCCTAACGATCGAAGGCTGAGAAATCCGTTTGCTTAATAACCGTCGAGATGAGCGCTGGGTGCCTCAGGTCCAGGACAGCAGCGCTCCCTCTGGATCGGTCAGGAAGTCGCCGATGTCGCGCAGGAACTTCGACCCCAGCTCACCGTCGACGATCCGGTGGTCGAAGGAGAGGGCGAGAGTGGTCACCTGGCGGATCTTGATCTTGCCGTTGTGCACCCACGGCATCGGCTTGACCGCGCCGAACGCCAGGATCGCCGACTCGCCCGGCGGCAGGATCGGGGTACCGGTGTCCACCCCGAAGACCCCGACGTTGGTGATCGAGAACGTGCCGCCGGCCATGTCGGACGGCGGCGTTCGGCCGGACTTGGCCACCTGAACGAGGCTGTTCAGCGCCTCGGCCAGCTCACGCAGGGTGAGCCGCCCGGCGTCCTTGATGTTGGGCACGATGAGGCCACGCTCGGTCGCCGCCGCGATGCCCAGATTCACGTACTCCTTCACGACGATCTCGCCGGTGCTGCCGGACCAGGTCGAGTTGACCATCGGATGACGCTTCGCGGCGAGCAGCACCGCCTTCGCCACCAGCAACAACGGAGAAACCCGGACATCGGCGAACTCCGGCCGACTCTTCAGCTTTGCCAGCGCCTTCATCGAGCGTGTCACGTCGACGGTCAGGAATTCGGTGACGTGCGGCGCGGTGAACGCGGACGCGACCATGTTCTCCGCGGTCAGCTTGCGCACCCCCTTGATCGGGATGCGCTGTTCGCGGTCGGCGTCGAAGACCGGCGCGGGCGATGCGACGGCCGGGGTGGCGCCGGCGGCCTGCGGTTGTGCCGCTGCCCGGTGTACGTCGTCACGGGTCACCGAGCCCATCGGCCCGCTACCGCCGATCGCGGCCAGGTCGACGCCGAGATCCCGGGCGAGCTTGCGGACCGGCGGCTTCGCGAGCACCGACCCGTTCGACAGTCCGTTGACCGAGGCGGCCGACCCCGTGGAACCGGCCGACTGTCCGGGAGCGGCCGGCGTAGCAGGAGTGGCCGGCGTGACGGGGGCCGGCGCCGTTGGTGGGGCGACCATGGGCGATGCGGCAGCCGCCGGAGGCGGAGTTGGCGACTGTGCGGTTGTCGTCACCCCACTTGGCGTACTGATGCGGGGTCGTCTTTTTGCCGTGGTGTTTCGCGGGCCGTAACCCACCAGCACGGCCGTGCGGCCCCCCGGAGCGGGACCACCGATCATGCCGGGCTCGATGGATCCCTCAGCCGGCGCGATCTCGACGGCCGCGAGCGACTCGGCGGAGGGAGCCGGCAGGTCGGTGCCCGCCGAGCCCGGCCCGGCTGAGGGGTCGGTGTCGATGGCGACGATGGGCGCACCCACCTCGACAGTCGTTCCGGCCGGAACGTAGATGCGGGACACGACGCCGCCCCATTTCGCCGGGATTTCGACCGCCGCCTTCGCGGTCTCCACCTCGACGATGGGCTGGTTCAGCTCGATCGTGTCACCCTCCTTGACCAGCCAGGCAAGAATTTCGCCCTCGGTCAGGCCCTCACCCAGGTCGGGTAGGGCGAACTCCTTGATTCGTGACATTGCGGTCACCAGCCGAACGAGCGGTCGACGGCATCCAGCACCCGGTCGAGATCGGGGAGGTACTCCTCCTCGACACGGGCCGCCGGATAGGGCAGGTCGAAACCGGTCACCCGCAGCACCGGGGCCTCGAGTGAGTAGAAGCACTCCTCGGTGATCCGCGCGGCCAGCTCGGCGCCGAGGCCCAGGTTGCCCGGCGCCTCGTGCACGACGACGGCCCGCCCGGTCCGGCGAACCGAGTCGTAGACCGCGCCCATGTCCAGCGGGGAGAGCGAGCGGAGGTCGATGACCTCCAGGTTGCGGCCATCTTCGGCCGCCGCCGTCGCGGCATCCAGGGCGGTGCGGACCATCGGGCCGTACGCGATCAGGGTCGCGTCGCTGCCTGGTCGGACCACCCGGGCGGCGTGCAGCGGGTACGCCGTGGCCGGATCGACGTCGAGGTCGACCTCGCCCTTCTCCCAGTAGCGCCGCTTCGGCTCGAAGAAGACGATCGGGTCGTCCGAGGCGATCGCCTGCTGGATCATCGTGTAGGCGTCGGCCGGGTTCGAGCAGCTGACCACCTTGAGGCCGGGCGTGTGCGCGAAGTACGCCTCGGGTGACTCGGAGTGGTGCTCGACCGCGCCGATGCCGCCGCCGTAGGGGATCCGGATCACGATGGGCAGCCGGACGTAGCCCTTGGAGCGGTAGAACATCTTCGCCACCTGGGCCACGATCTGGTTGTACGCCGGGAAGACGAAGCCGTCGAACTGGATCTCGCAGACTGGGCGGTACCCGCGGATGGCCAGGCCGACCGCGGTGCCGACGATGCCGGCCTCGGCGAGCGGGGTGTCGATGACCCGGTCCTCGCCGAAGTCCTTCTGCAAGCCGTCGGTGATCCGGAAGACGCCGCCGAGCTTGCCGACGTCCTCGCCCATGATGACGACCTTGGCGTCCTTCTCCAGCGAGCGGCGCAGGCCGTGGTTGAGTGCCTTGCCGAGGGTGATGTTCTCCACCATCAGTGGTCACTCCCCTCGAACGAGGCCTGGTAAGCCAGGAACTGTTCGCGTTGCCTGTCGATCTCCGGTGAGCCATTCGGATAGACATGGTCGAACATGGAGACCGGTTGGGGGTCCGGCATGGCCAGCACCCGTTCGCGCAGGTCGAGCGCGACCTTCTTGGCGGTTTCGTCGACTTCGGTGAAGAACGCCTCGTCGCCGATCTGCTGCTTGCCGAGGAACGCGCGCAGCCGGGAGATCGGGTCCTTCGCCTTCCACGACTCGACCTCGCTGGCTATCCGGTAGCGGGTCGGGTCGTCCGAGCTGGTGTGCGCACCCATCCGGTAGGTGTACGCCTCGATCAGCGTCGGGCCCTGGCCGTTGCGTGCATTGTCCAGCGCGCTGCGGGTCACCGCGAAGGTCGCAAGCACGTCGTTTCCGTCGATCCGCACGCCGGGGAAGCCGAAGCCGGCCGCCCGCCGGTACAGCGGGATCCGGGTCTGCCGTTCCAGCGGCTCGGAGATCGCGTACTGGTTGTTCTGGCAGAAGAAGACCATCGGGGCGTTGAACACACCGGCCCAGACGAACGCCTCGTTGACCTCGCCCTGGCTGGTCGCGCCGTCGCCGAAGTAGGCGATCACCGCCTCGCCGTCGGGTGTGCCGATCTTGCCGTCCATGGTGACGCCCATGGCGTAGCCGGTGGCGTGCAGCGTCTGCGAGCCGATCACGATGGTGTAGCCGTTGAACCGGTACTTGGCGGCGTCCCAGCCACCCTGGTCGACGCCGCGGAACAGGCCGAACGGCATGATCGGGTCGATTCCGCGGGTGTAGAGGACGCCGTGCTCGCGATAGGTCGGGAAGGCCATGTCCTGCGGGCGCATCGCCCGGCCGGATCCGACCTGTGCCGCCTCCTGGCCGAGCAGGCTGGCCCAGATGCCCAGCTCGCCCTGGCGCTGCAGAGCGGTCGCCTCGGCATCCAGCCGGCGGACCGTCACCAGGTCGCGGTACAGCTCGCGGTACTCGTGATCGGTGAAGTCGACCGAATACGTCACGCCGTCGGCGGTGGTGACGCTGTCGATGCGCTCACCGTCGGGGGTGAGGAGTTGAACGAAACCGCCGGCCGGGGCACCATTCCCGACTTCGCTCTCGCCGTTCGCCATCCGTGTCTCCCTG